>JAATGI010000078.1 GCA_015654725.1 Rhodospirillales bacterium | reverse complement strand
TCGCCGGGCTTGAGCCGCGCGCGATTGCGCAAGGAGAGACGCGCGGTCGGATAGATGGTCAGAAGCGCCACCGCGTCGCGCGCCGGCATCTCCGGCGGCAGGGCGACGCTGCCGAAGCGCGGTGCGATCGCATATTCGGCGAAGCCGCCGAACTCGCAGGCGGCGGCGATGCGCTCGCCGACACGGTACGGCGAATCCGGCCCCACCGCCGCCACGGTGCCGGCGATCTCGACCCCCGGCGAGAAGGGCAAGGGCGGCTTTACCTGGTATTGGCCGCGCACCACCAGCGTGTCGAGAAAGTTCAGCCCCGCCGCCTCGATCTTGACCAAGGCCTGGTCGCCGCGGGGCGAAGGCGTCGGCACCTCGGCGAGGCGCAGCTCGCCCTCGGTGGTGATTTTCTCGACCAACCAGGCGCGCAATTGCCACTCCCTCGATCAAACGTTTTGCTTATCATACGAGATCAAGAAACGAAGCGGAGGCGGAAATGGACCGGGTGGCTTTGACTCAGTTGCTGGACCGCACCCTCGATGCGATCGAGGGACACGACCCGTCGCGGCTGCCCTTGGCGCCATCGGCCGCCTATACCGAGAACGGCCAGGCCCTCGCCTTCGGCAAGGGCCTGTGGGCGACCGCGACGGCGGGCGGCCTTAGCCGGCGCGCGATCGCCGCCGAGCCCGAGGCCGGGCAGATCGGCTTTTTCGGCGCCGTGCGCGAGAACTGCAATCCGAGCGTGCTGGCGCTGCGGTTGCGCGAACGGGATGGCGCCATCGCCGAGATCGAAGCCGTGATCTGCCGCGGGCATGAGCGCATCTTCAACCCCGCGGGAATGACGCCGCGCACCGCTTTCGCCGATGTTCTGCCCGAGACCGAACGCGGCGCGCGCGCCGCCCTGATCGCCGCGGGCAATGCCTATTTCGACGGCATCGAACGCAGCAACGGCGAGATGATCCCAGTGACGGACGATTGCGCCCGAATCGAGAACGGCACGCAGACCACGCTTAACAAAGAGGTTGGCGGCAATCCCGCTGTTCCGCTCTGGGGCATGAAAGTCGCCGACCAGATCGGCACCGGCTATTACGCCTATATCGAGGCGATCCGCGACCGCCGTTATCCGATCGTCGATCGCGAGCGCGGGCTGGTCTTTGGCATCGTCTGCTTCGACCATCCGGCGACCATGAAATCCGTCGCGGTCAAGGGCCACGGCACCGTCCCATTGCCGGCCTTTACCCAAAAACCCTCGACCGCGCTGATCGCGGAATTGTTCCAGGTGCGCGGCGGCAAGATCACCGGCATCGAGGCGGTGCTCGATTTTTTCCCTTACGGGATGCGGGCGGGTTGGAATTAAGGGACGATGCGGGCAGCGCGTAAGCGAGGGCAAGAATGAGTCGCCAGGCATTCGAGCCGGCTCATGGACCGGCGCTTCGCGATGGCCGCGCGATGCGATGGCTTCGCGACGCGGTGCGGCGCGACCCGGCGATATGGTCGATCGCGGCGGCGGTGGCCGTCGTTCACTTTCTGGCGGCCGGGCGGTACGATTTCAGCGGCGACGAACTTTATTTCATCATTTGCGGACGCCATCCCGATTTCGGCTATGTCGACGTGCCGCCGCTGGTCCCGCTGTTGGCGGCCGCGACGCAGTATTTCGGCGAAAATCTCTGGTTGATGCGGCTGCCGAGTACGATCGCCGCCGTAGCGCTGGTCCCGCTGACGGCGGCGCTGGCACGGCTTCTGGGCGGCGACGGCAGGGCCGCCGCCATCGCGGCAGGCGCCGCCGCGATCGGACTCCTCCTTCTCGAGATCAGCGCGACGCTCTTTACCTCTAGCTTCGACGCCCTGACTTGGACCGCGCTGGCCTATCTGCTCGCCCGCGCGGTACGGCGCGGCAATGGGCGCGCCCTGATCTGGGCCGGGCTGGTCGCAGGCGTCGCGCTCGAAACGAAATACACCGTCGCCGCCTGGATGTTGGGTCTGGCGCTCGGGCTCGCGGTCACGCCGGAACGGCGCCTCTTCGCCACCCGCAAGCTGTGGTACGGCGTCGCTCTTGCCGCGGCGATCGCCGCGCCGAGCCTTTTGTGGCAAGCGCTTCACGGCTGGCCATTTTTCGACCTTCGCTTACGCCCATACCGAATCCGACCGAACCGGCCCGGTCGGCGCGTTTCTGCTGCGCCAGGTGATGGGGATCAACCCCATTCTGGTGGTCTTGGCGCTCGCCGGCATCGGCGCCGCCTTCCGTCGGCCGGAACTGAAGCCGGCGCGGTTCATCGCGATCGCTTTCGTGTTCGTCCTCGCGGTCCAGCTATCCGCCAATGGCCGCGCCTACTACGTGGCCGGCGGTTATCCCGCGCTGTTCGCGATCGGCGGCGTTGTCGCGGTACGTCTGCCGGTCGGGCTGTTGCGGACGGCCGTGGCATTGGCGCTCGTCCTGTCGCTCGCCGGCGCGCCGTTCGCCTATCCGGTACTGCCGCCGCATCTTCTGCTTCGCTACTGGTCCGCCCTCCACGGAATGCCGGCGCCCGATCGCCCGCCGCCCGGTTATCCGCTGCTGCGACCCCTTGTGAGCGATGAGTTCGGCTGGCGCGAATTGGTGCGCCAGGTTGGCGACGTCTATCGGGGATTGCCGCCCGAAGACCTCGGCAACGTCGCGATTCTCGCCTGGAGCATAAGCGAGGCGGCCGCCATCGATTTCTATGGTCCGGCCGAAGGGTTGCCCGCCGCGATCAGCGGTCACAACCAATTTTATTTTTGGGGTCCGCGCGGGGCAACCGGCAAACTTCTCATCGTCATCAACGGCGACCCGCGAAGCTGGCGCCCGATCTGCGGCGATCTCGCGGTCGCGGCGGTCGTCGACACACCGTATGTATCCGGCAACGAAAGCCAGCTGCCGATCGTTATCTGCCGCGATTTTCGCCTCGGCGACCTGTCGACCGAGTGGTATCGCTTCAAGAATATTCACTGATCGCCGTCGGTTCAGCTTAGGTATCGAACGGCCGCGCTTGGGGGAATTCGCGCAAATAGCGGAAATAATGCGCGAGGTGGCGGTCGGCCCCGACCCAATTGCCTTCGGCGGGTCCGCGAAAGCGGATCGAGAACAGCACCGGCTCGTCCTCGGTATAGAGCTTAACGGCGTTGGCGACGAGCTGGTCGAGATGCGCCTCCAGTTGGGGTGCGCTCATTTCCGCCGCGACCGATTTGCGGACGCCGACGACATAAAACGACAGTGACTTGCCCAGCGCCAACGCGGCGCTCGATACCAGCATGAAATGCTCGCCCTGCGGCGTCTTCACGCAATGGGCGAAGGTGTTGGTGCCGGTAACCTTGCCATGATGCCGGAACGGCCCGTTCTGGCCGCGGCCATATTCGAGACTATGAGGCGTTTCGTCGATCTCCTTCGGCTCGGCCTGATGCGGCAGGCCATGCAGCGCGCGCAGATGCTGAAAGTCGAAGGCGTTCGAGGTCGAGAGCCAGTGATCGATCGGCCGCTCGCCGCGCTCGCCGGTGATGCCGACGAAATCTTCCTCTTCCACCTCGGGAATCGCCGGCACGCCGAAGCTCGGCTTGTCGCCGTGAAAGGCCCAGATCAGGCCCCATTTCTCGGCGGTCGGATAATTATGGAGCCGCGCGCCGGGCGGAATCTTGTCACCGGTTGGAATGTCGGTGCATTTGCCGTCCGGACCGAACCGCCAATGGTGATAGGCGCAACGCACCTCGCCCTCGATCAACTCGCCACAAGCGAGGTCGGCGCCGACATGCGGGCAATAGGCGCTTTGCGTTACCGCCCGCCCCGCGGCGTCGCGATAAAGAATGATCCGGGTCCCGAGAAATTCCTTGCCGACGATCTGGCCGGGCTTGAGCTCGCGCGCGAGATGGATCGGATACCAAGTCTGGTAATAATTTCCGTCCTCGAGATCGTTCTGCCATTGGCCGATCTTGAGATTGATCCGGTTGCGTCCGATCGCATTCATCGTTTCCTCCCGTCTCAGACGCCATTATGGCGGCGGCCTGTCCGGCCGCCAATGGCCGCGCCGCCCGCCATCGTTGACCACCACCCTTCCTAGAATTCCACCGGCGCGTTTTGCTGCTAATGCAGCGGAATTGCAGCTAATTCTACTTATGGGTGTTTGTGGCGGTCCCGCTTGGCGTTGTACGTCATATGCGTAATATAATGCGTGCGGGGCGTCAGGTCAATGTGGACAGTGTGACGGGCAATGATCTCGGCGCCTCATCGTTCCTCCCCGATAAAATCGGCGATCGGTGACGGAACTACGCCGGCCGTTCCTCGATATGGTCGTGGCCGCCGAGGCGGCCCGGCCGCCAATAGCCTTCGGCCGCGATCTGTTCCTTGGCCAGGCCCCGTGCCATCAGATCGTGGCGCTGGGCGCGGACATTGCTGGTCTCGCCGATGAGATAGGCGTGGCCGCGCCCCGGTGGCGGCGTGAACGCCTTGACCCGGTTGAGCATCAGTTCGCTGGGCCCTGCCGGCGCACCCTTACGCTCGATCCATTCGAAATTAAGCCGCGCCTTGCTCTCGACCGGCTGTTTGTCGGTGGCGTCGGCGATTTCGACGAAGGCCCAGGCATGGGCGTAAGACGGCAGAATCTCCACCATGCCCAAAATGCCGGGGATGCAGGTCTCGTCACCGGTGAAGAGGTGCCAATCGGCCTCGGGATTGAGCACGACGCGGCCACGCGGCCCCATCGCCTCGATCCGGTCGCCCGGCCGCGCGGCAAGCGCCCAATTCCCGGACGGGCTGTCGCCATGGAGAACGAAGTCGATATCGAGCAGCTTCGCCGCGGGGTCGAAATGGCGGATCGTGTAGTGGCGCCGCCCCGTGGTGCCGTCGGGGAGAGGCATCTGCAAGACCAGATCCTGGCCCGGCTTATAGGTCAACTCGTCGAGATCGCCGCCGGTGAGGGTCACGCGCCGCATCCGCGGGTTCAAATCCTTGGCGCCAACCACTTCCAGCGACCAGAGCCGGCCCGGCCGCCGGCCCATTCCCGGTGCTTGTGGCGGCATTTGGCGGGGGGCTTCGATATGAGGGGTATCCATCGGCTTGTTCCTGTCGTTCAGATATAACAAAGATATATCTAAATGCGCCCCGGTTCAATAGCCGACGGTGAAGCGCTTGCGGGAATGTTTAGGCTTTTCCAGCTCATCGACCATGGCGATGGCGTAATCCTCATAGCTGATAAAGCTCTTGCCATCGGCACCGGTGAGCAATTGATCGCCGCCCAAGCGGAATTTGCCGGTGCGCTCGCCCGGCCCGATCATCGCCGAGGGCGACAGGAAGGTCCAATCGAGCGCGCTCTCGCCCTTGAGGGTGTCGAGAAACTTCATGCCGGCGCCGGCCTCGCCGCGCCATTCGGCGGGCAGGTGCTCGAACACCAGCTTGCCGTCGGCACCCGTGAGGCTGGCGGCGCCGCCCACGACGAGGAGCCGCTTCACGCCGGCGCCCTTGGTGGCGCCGATCACGTTTCCGGGGGGCGATTCGGAAAAGCGCACCGCGCTGATCACGACGTCATGGCCCGCGAGCAAGGGTGCGAGGGCTTTCGGGTCGGTCACGTCGCCATTCTTCGCCGTGACCTTGGCGTCCTTATGCGCCTTGTCGGGATGCCGCGAAATCGCGGTGACGGAATGGCCGCGCGATACCGCTTCCTTGGTCAGGCGCGTCCCGATATTGCCGGTGGCGCCCACGATTGCGATTTTCATTCGACCTCCTTTAGTGAATCCGAGCCTCGTTGAGCACAAATTCGGCACAACGTTCGCCGATCATGATACTCGGCGCGTTGGTGTTGCCGCTAACGCTATTCGGCATGACCGAGGCATCGGCGACGCGCAGGCCGGCGATGCCGCGCACCCGCAAGCGGCTGTCGAGCACCGCCATTCCGTCCTGGTCCGGCCCCATCTTGCAGGTGCCGACAGGATGGAAAATCGTCATCACGGTTTTGCGCATAAAGTCACGCAGATCCGCGTCGGACACCAGCTCGGCGCCGGGCGCGGTTTCCTTGCCCAGATAGGGCCTGAAGGCCGGCGCCGACAGAATCTGGCGCGTCAGCTTGATGCCGTGAAGCAGAATCGCGATGTCGTCCTCGTCCTCGAGGAAATGGGGATGGAGGCGCGGCTTCGCTTCGGGATCGGCCGAAACCAGCTCGATCGAGCCGCGGCTCTTTGGGCGCAGGATGGTCAAATAGACGCCGAAGCCATGATCGCGCGGCAGGATATGGGTCATGTCGCGGACCATCGGCATCACGGTGAATTGCAAATCGGGATTCGGCGCCTCGGGCTTGGTGCGGACGAAGCCGCCGGTCTCGACCAGATTGGTGCCGAGCTGGCCGCGGCGCCGGAACACATAATCGAGCACATCTATGGCGAGACGCGGCAAGCTGCGCGGGGTCATGGCGAAGGCGGTGCCGGTCGGGTCCTCGCCCGTCACCGCGACGGTCGGATGGTCCTGGAGATTTTCGCCCACGCCGGGCAGATCGGCGACGATATCGATCCCGAGCGCCTGCAATTTTTCCGCCGGGCCGATGCCGGAGAGCATCAGCATTTGCGGCGAGTTGATGGCGCCGCCCGACAGCACGATCTCGCGCGCGGCATCGAGCTCGACGGTCTCGCCGCGACGCTTCAACGTGAGACCGGCCGCGCGCCGGCCGTCGAACCGGATTTTCACCACCAGCGCCTCATCGAACACGGTGAGGTTGGGCCGCTTGAGCGCGGGATGGAGAAAAGCCCGGGCGCTCGACCAGCGCTCGCCGTTTTTCTGCGTCACCTCATAGGGGCCGAAGCCGTCCTGCTCCGGGCCGTTGAAATCGTCGTTGCGGCGATATTGGGTCTCGGCGGCGGCATCGACAAAGGCGGCGGCGAGCCGATTGGGCGAGCGCAGCGCCGCGACATTCAATTCGCCGCCGACGCCGTGATAGGCCGAGGCGCCGGCCTCGCGGTTTTCGTGCTTCTTGAAATAGGGCAGCACCTCGTCATAGCTCCAGCCATCGAGGCCCATCGCCGCCCAGCCGTCATAATCCTGACGGTGGCCCCGGATATAAACCATGCCGTTGATCGAGCTCGAGCCGCCGAACAGCTTGCCGCGCGGC
>JAATGI010000115.1 GCA_015654725.1 Rhodospirillales bacterium | reverse complement strand
CGGGAACGGTCTTCATCAGCGGGCTGAGGATGGCGCTCGCGGCCGCGCTCGGCCTCGGCATCGCCGGCATGGTCACGCGAGGCCTGGCGCGGCCGGTGCGGCGCCTCCTCGCCGGCACCAACGTGATCGAGGGCGGCGCCCTCGACGTCATCATTCCGGTGACGTCGGGCGACGAGATCGGCCGGTTGACCGAGGCCTTCAACCGCATGGCCATCGAGCTCAAGGCGAAGGAGCGCATCCGCGCCACTTTCGGCAAATACATCGACCCGCGCATCGTGCAGGGCCTGATCGATCGGCCCGATCTCAATCGCGCGGAGGGCGAGCGCCGCGTGATGACGATCCTGTTCTGCGACCTCAAGGGCTTCACTTCGCTGAGCGAGGGCTTGACGCCGACCGCGCTCGTCAACGTCATCAACCGCTATCTGACTCTCGGCTCGACGCCGGTGCGCGAGCATGGCGGCATCATCGACAAGTATATCGGCGACGCCATCATGGCGTTCTGGGGACCACCATTCTGCGCGACCCAGGACCAGGCGCGCCATGCCTGCCTCGCCGCGCTCGAGCAGATAGAGGCGGTGACGCGGCTCAGCAGCGAATTGCCCGAGCTGCTTGGCATCACCCGCGGTCTGCCGCAGATGAGCGTGCGCATCGGCATCGCCACCGGCGAGGTCGTGGTCGGCGATATCGGCTCCGACGTGACCAAGAGCTACACGGTGATGGGCGATACCGTGAACCTCGCATCGCGCCTTGAGGGCGCGAACAAGATCTACGGCTCGCATGTGCTGGTGAACGAGCAGGCGGCGCTGATGGCCGAGGACGTGCTCGAGCTGCGCGAGATCGATGCGATCCTCGTCGTCGGCAAGACCGAGCCGCAGCGTGTCTACGAAGTGCTCGGCCGCAAGGGTCAGGTCCCGCCCGCGCGCCTGGCGCTGCGCGACCGCTTCGCCGCCGGACTCGAGGCCTATCGCCGGCGGCAATGGGACGTGGCGCGGGCGGAGTTCGCGCAATGCCGCGACGACAACGGTCCGGACGCGGCCGCCGGGGTCTTTCTCGAACGCATCGAGCATTTCGCCGCCCACGCGCCCCAATCCGATTGGAACGGCGTGTGGTCCCTCACCTCGAAATGAGCGCGCGCCGCTAGGTCCTGTACCCATAAATTGATTCCCTTGAGCGGCGGGATGTGATTCAAGGTTCTCGAAGGAGAATCTTGATGGCTCGATTTGACCTGAGCGAGCAGGAGTGGTCGATCATCGCGCCGTTGCTGCCGAACAAGCCACGGGGCGTGCCGCGGACGGATGACCGACGCGTTCTGAACGGCATCTTCCACATTCTGCGCACAGGCTCGCCGTGGCGCGACCTGCCGGAGCGCTACGGCCCCTACACGACCTGCTACAACCGCTTCAACCGTTGGGCCAAAGCAGGCGTGTGGCTGAAGGTTTTCGAGGCCTTGACCCAGCATTCGCCGCAATCGATGCATCTGATCGACAGCTCGGTCATTCGCGCGCACCAGCATGCGGCAGGCGGTAAAAAAGGGGCGCGGATCACGCCATTGGCCGTTCTCGTGGAGGATTGAGCACCAAGATTCACGCCGTCGTGGACGCGCACGGCCTCCCCGTGCGCCTGTTGCTCACACCCGGGCAAGCCTCAGACAAGACGACCTTTCCCGCGCTGATCGCTGGCTTGCGACTGGCCCGCGACGTCGTTGCCGATCGTGGCTTCTTCGCCCGCGCCATCATCGAACTCATCGAGGCCGGCGGCGCCAAAGCCCATATCCCGAGCCAATCCAACGTCCGCGTCCGCCGCGTCGTCGACCATGACATCTACCGCCAACGCAACCTCGTCGAACGCTTCTTCAACAAACTCAAGCATTTCCGGCGCGTTGCCACGCGCTACGACAAGCTCGCGCGAAATTTCCTCGCCGCCACCCTGCTCGCCTCAACCCGCCTCTGCATGCGAACTTATGAGTCCAAGACCTAGCCGCTCAACATCGCCAAATCGCCCGTCCTGCCAGCGATGGAACGCCGCCTCTTCCGGCGCCTGATCGTAGACCGTGCCGGATTTGACAGCCCGACTGCCGGCGCGCGGTACACGTCCGACGAGCGGCGTGTGGTAACCAAGCAGGTCGTGGACACAGAGGTCGACGTGGAACGCGGCGGGCG
>JAATGI010000194.1 GCA_015654725.1 Rhodospirillales bacterium | reverse complement strand
CGCTCCAGCTCCCAGCCATTGGCGGCGTCGATCTTTTCCTGCAACTCGCCCTGCTCGGTGAGCAGCGTGTTCATTTCATCGTCGGACAATTCCTCGCCGAGACGCGCGCTGACCGCATCGAACCGCTCCATCAGCGCCTGGATCGCGCCCAGCCCTTCGCGGACATTGCCGGCGACGTCCTTCGCCGGATCGAGCTCCGGCTCCTGCGGCAGATAGCCGACGCTGGCGCCCTCGGCGGCCCAGGCCTCGCCGTTGAACTCGGTCTCGATGCCGGCCATGATCCGCAGCAGCGTCGATTTGCCGGCGCCGTTCGGGCCGAGCACGCCGATCTTCGCGCCGGGCAGGAACGACAGCCAAACGTCCTTCAGGACCTCGCGCCCGCCCGGATAGCTCTTGGACAGGCCCTTCATCACATAAATGTATTGGTAAGCCGGCACGGCTTGGCTCCGAAATCGAACTTAGGGGATGCAAGAGAGGAGATAATGTCTCCTCGTGCTTTCGTCCAGCGCGGCGTGCCGGTTTATTCCGCCGCGAGGTCGAGCCGGGCGCGGCCGTCGATTTCGCCGAGCGTGCGGGCCAGGCTTTCGCCCTCGGGATCGGCGAGCGCCGCCGCGCGCCCGCTGGCGATAGCGTCGGCCGCTAGCGACGCCGGCCAGCGTCCCGCGAGGGCGGGCGCGATCACGCGATCGGCGATGGTTCGGTAATTGGCCTGGCCGCGCTTCAAGGTATCGCCATAACCCTTGATGAGGCGCGCGCATTCCGCAACTTCGAGTCCCAGCGCCGCCGAGCGCGCCGCGGCCTGCGCGACGAGACCGAGCCACTCCTCGATCGCGCGCTGTTCCTCGCGGAAGCGGTGGCTCGATTTGCGAAACCGCTTGAGGCTCGCCAGCATGCGCATCTTGAGATAACCGCTGACGGAATTGCTTTGCACATTCATGCCCACATAGACGGTCCCGAGCCAACCCATGCGTTCGGAAACGCGCAGGATCGGCTTGGCGACGAACGAGGGCAGCAGCGTCGCCATTTCCTCGATGCCGGGCTTGAAGAAATCCACGACGGCGAACGGCTCGCCGGGCTTGGCGCCGACTTCTTCGGCGATGCGCTTCATCCGCGCCGGATCGAGCTTCGCCTCGGCGACGCGGATCACGTCCTCGAACGACATGCGCAGCGCCAGATGCCTCGCGGTCTCCGCCAGAAGCTTGCCGCCCGAATCGGCGCCGCGATCCGCCGTCGCGATCGGCTTCAGGCGATCGAGATAGAGCCCGGCGTATTTCGCGTCTTGATAGGACGTGAGACGGCGCACGCCTTCATCAAGAATTTTGCGCGTGGCGTCGGGAAAGCCGGTGAATTCCTCCGGCAGGAATTGCGCGACCGCGCCGAGCCGAGCCGCCTCGCCGGCCTCGGCGGTCGCTTGCGTACGGCGCGCCGCTTCGAGACCCGCGCCGAAGCCGCGCAGATTCGCCTCGGCCGCCTTGCCCTCGCTCTCGATCGCCGCGGCATAGGCTTGCTCCGGGATCGGCAGGCGCCCGGTGCCGGCGATGGCGCCCAGCATCACGGCATTGATCATGGCGCGGCTGTGCTGCGCGATCTCGTCCATGTCGAGGAGCAGCGCGGCACGCGAATTCTCGTTGATCGCTTGCAGCAACTTGCCGGCATCGAGCCGGCCGTCGCCCATTTGAATCTTTTCCGCCATCGCATAGATGCGATGGGTCGAGGCGACGACGAAGGTGCGGTCGGGCGTGACGAATCCGCCGCCGATGGCGCGGCCCGCTTCCAGCAATTCGCTGGTCACGACCATATCGACGTCGCCGATGCCTGGCACCAGCGCCAGCACCGGCCGCTTGGCGCCGAGCTCGCGCGACGGCACCGGCACGATCTCGATGTAATAGGTGGTGGCGCCGGTGCGCTGCGCCACGCCGGGGATCGAGGTGCTTTGCACCGGAAAGTCGAGGCTCTCGGCGGCGGCGACGATCCAATTCATCAGCACCGCGCCGCCCTCGCCGCCGAGCGCGGCAATCAAGAGCTTGATCGGCGCGCCCCCGGGCTGTGACCCGGGGGTCATTCCGCCGGCTCCAGCGCCGCCCCGGAGGCGATGTCGGTCGCGGCCGGACCGCCGAGCCAGGCGATCGTCTTCCTGCGCCAGCGGTCGAGCGCGCGGTCCCACCAGCTCGGATTGCGCACGATCTCGGCGCTGTAAAAGGACGGGCACAGCACCGCGGCCTGGGAAACCTCGCCGCACAGGCCGCAGCCGACGCAGCCTTGATTGACCGTAGCGACCGGATCGGTCCTGAGCGGATCGGGATTGGGCTTCACCGTGAGCGACGGACAGCCCGAAAGCCGGATGCAGGAATGATCGCCGGTGCAGATGGCATCATCGACGCCATAGCGCGTCCGGGTGACGCGCTCGCCGCGTTTCAGCTTCTCGGCATCGTCGGCGCGCACGCGCTTCTGCCGGGCGAGCTGACACTCGCCATCCGCGATGATGACCTTGAGGCCGGTCTGCGCCGTGCGCATCGCCTCCTTCAAGGTCTTGGTCATGGTGGCGACGCTGTAGGTGCGCACCTTGCGCATCCATTTGACGCCCATCGAGCGCAGCGTGGTCTCGATGTCCATGCCCGCCGGCCCGCCGGCGCGGCTCGACAGGCTCGACGGCATGTATTGCAGGCCGGTCGCCGAGGTATAGCCGTTCTGCATCACGATCAGGATGCCGTCGCCCTTGTTGAAGAGATTGCTGGCGACGCCGGTGAGAATACCGTTATGCCCAAAGCCGCCATCCGCCATGGCCCAGATCCGGCGCTTT
>JAATGI010000398.1 GCA_015654725.1 Rhodospirillales bacterium | reverse complement strand
TGTTCATCTCGAAGATTTCCTCGTCGGCACCGACGACGAGTTCATTATCGATGCCGATCTCGCCGAATTCATTGACGATGACGGCGAATTTCTTGCCGTGCGGCTCGCTCAGGATGCGGTTGAGCAGCGTCGTCTTGCCGGCGCCGAGATAGCCGGTGAGCACAGTGACGGGAATTTTTTCGGCCATGCCAAACTCCGGGGGAGGATCGATCGAGCGCCGCCGACTTTACCGCGCATCGTGGCGAGATTAGAGCATCGGACCGAAAAGTGCGCAGCGGTTTTCGGACAAATCCGATGCGATGAGAAGATTTAAAGCGCCGCGCGATCCAACAGGAACCTCCGCCGCGCGAAGTGCCGGTTCAGGCCGTCTGCCTGGCGCGGATCTGCTGCGGCGTCGCGGCCAGGACATAGATAAGTGTGGCGAGCGCCGTTATCCAGAAGCTCGACGGCCAGTCGGTATAATAGGCGAGCGTAATGCCGCCCCACGCCTCGGCGAGCGCCAGAGCGGCCGAGAGCAGGACGCCCGCGCCGACCCCGCTCACCAATTTTTGCGCGGTTGCCGCCGGTCCGACCATCAGGGCGAAGACCAGCAGAACCCCGACGATCTGGGCGCATTCCGCCGTCGCCAGCGCGACGACGGCGAGAAAGAGAACCGAATAGAGCCTGAGCGACACGCCCTTGGCCTCGGCGAGCTCCGGCTGCAGGCTCGAAAAAAGCAGCGGCCGCGAGATGACGGCCAGCGTGCCAAGGCAGATGATGCCGAGCACGATGAGGATGCCGACGGTCGACAGATCGACGGCGAGCACATTGCCGAAGAGCAGCGCCGTCGCATGGGTCGCGAAGCTCGTGAAGAAATGCAGGAACAGCAAGCCGAGCGCCAGCGAGAAGGCGAGCACGATGCCGATCGCGACATCCCGCTGCGCCAGGCGCTCGCCGATGAAGCCCATCAGGACGCCGGCGGCGACCGTCATCGCGACGAGGCCCCAAAGCGGCGAAACGCCGATCAGCACGGCGCCTGTCGCGCCGGTGAAGCCGACATGGGCGAGCGCGTGGCCGGCGAACGTCTGCCCGCGCAGGACGAGGAAATAGCCGACGATGCCGGCGACGATCGCCACCACCGTCGCCGCGGCGAAGGCATTACGCATGAAGTCATATTCAAACATGCGCGGAGTCTTCGTGAACGTGGGGGTGATTGTGCTCATGCTGATGTGCGTCGCGTTCGACGTCGTGGGCGCCCGACATCACGAAAATGCGACCGCCGACGCGGATCACGTCGATCGGCGAACCATAGAGCTTGGAGAGCACCGGCGGCGTGATCACGTCGTCGACCGGGCCGAGCGCCGCCTGGCCGCAGCCGAGATAGAGCACTTGATCGATCGCGTTGAGCAATGGGTTCAGCTCATGCGCGCTGAATAGCACCGTGATGCCGAGGTCGCGTTGCAGGCTTTTCACCAGTTCGACGACCTCGTGCTGGCGGCGCGGGTCGAGGCTGATCAGCGGCTCGTCGAGCAGCAAGAGTTTCGGATCGCCGATCAAGGCCTGCGCCAGCAGCAGACGCTGGCGTTCGCCGCCGGAGAGTTTGGCGAGCGGCCGCGGGGCGAGCTCTTCGGCGCCGACACGTTCGAGCGCCTGACGCACCTGCGCCCGCGCCGCGGCGCTGAGGATCGGCAGGCCGAGGCGGTAGCCGTCGGCGACGCTGGCGACGAAATCCCAGCCGCTGATGTTGAGCCCCGGCAGGGCGCTCGCCGTCTGCGGCCGGTAGCCGATTTTGGAATTGCCGCGGCTCGCCGGTTCGCCGAGCACGCGGATCGCGCCCGATTTAGGCGGCAGGAGGCCCAGAATGGCGCGCATCAATGTGGTCTTGCCGGAGCCGTTCGGCCCCAGCACGCCGATGAATTGGCCGGCGGGAATGTCCAGGCTGATATTCGCCAGGACAATGCGCCCGCCGAGCGCCAGCGTAACGTCGCGCAACTCGACCGCGTTCATGAACCTCTACTTCGGCAGGGCACGATCGACCGCATCGAGTTCGCTCGACATCCAATGCTGGTAAGTGATGCCAAGCGGCTCGGTCTCAGTCGCGCCGATCACCGGCACGCCCGATTGCTTCGCCAGTTTCTCCATCCGCTCGGCGATCGGGTCCGAGGCCTGACTGT
>JAATGI010000325.1 GCA_015654725.1 Rhodospirillales bacterium | reverse complement strand
ATCACGCGCTCGGGCGAGATTCGAATGCTGACTTCGGTGCCTTTGCACGGTACCGACTAGATCGCGAGCGTGGCGCCATGGAGCTTGGCGAGCGAGGCGACAATCGGCAGGCCGAGGCCGGTGCCGTGCTGCTTTCGGCTGAGGGCACCCTCGACCGTGCCGAAGGGGGTGAGCGCCACCTTGATATCGGCGGCTGACATGCCGATCCCGGTATCGGATACGGTGAAGCGATAGCCGCCGTCCGGCTCGCGCGCGCCGGCGAGATGAATGCCGCCGGAGGGCGTGAACTTTACCGCGTTGGCGAGGAGGTTGATCAGCATCTGCTCGACGGCGCGTTTGTCGGCGCGAAGCCGGACGCGGCCGGGGGCAAGCGCGTGGTCGAGCTTGATGCCCGCTTCCTCGGCGCGCGAGCGCACCAGGAGCCACGCCATCTCGACCGGCTCCTCGGGCGCGAACACGGTCTCGTCGAGCACATGCTTGCCGGCCTCGATCTTCGACAGATCGAGGATGTTGTTGATGATGCCGAGAAGATGCTCGCCGCTCTGGTGGATGTCCTCGGCGTATTCGCGACATTTGTCCATGCCGAGGCGCGCGGCGCGGTCGGCGCGGATCATGTCCGAGAATCCGATCACGGCGTTCAGCGGCGTGCGCAATTCATGGCTGATATTGGCGATGAACTCGCTCTTGGCGCGGTTGGCGGATTGTGCCTCGACCACCAGCGCGTTGGCGCGCGCCGTTTCCTGGCGCAACAATTGCTGGGTCATGAAATTGCGCCGGGTATAAACCTCGCGCTGATAAAGGCCGAACACGCTCACCAGCAGCGCCACCAGCAGATACGTCTCCTCGGCGATCAGCGGCCCGGTCGGCACCGGGTTCGCGACCAGCAGAACATATTGATCGGCGAGCGCCAGGGCCACGCCGACGGCGGCGAGATTGAGGTAGTGGATGCGCGTCAGCGTCGCGCAATAGAACAGAATGACGCCGATGCCGAGGCCGTAGAGATAGTTTCCCGGCGGATCGATGGCCCACGTCATGGCGAGAATGGCGCCGCCCGCGATGGCCGGCACCGCCGTCAGGACCACTTGCTCGATGCGAGCGTAGTAGCGCGTGAAGGTGCTGCCGACGATCAGCACTAGGATCGGCGTCTCGACGACAAGCCGCAGCGTCAGGAGGTGCGCCACCTTCTCTACCGCGACGTGGCTGACGATCAAGGCGGATACGGCGTGAATCAGCAGGCCCAGCAACAACGAGGCGCGCGTGAACAAGATCCAACGGCCAAAATCCTCGCGCTGGAATTGGCGTTCGGTCTCGGCGTCGCGAAACCTCAGATCGAGGCGCCCGTCGAAGGGCGACCCGAGCTGCGGTTGCCATGGTTGCGTTGTCATGACGTCGCCGGGCGGCGGCTGGCTAAAATACGTTGGCATGCGGCCGGCATCATCACGGCGACCAATCAAGAATTGGTAAATTTTCGTTCATGATGCCCCGCCAAGCCCTTGGAATGCCGCGCCGGTTGACGGAGTCCCGCCGCCTTTCTATCTTCGCCGTCATGGCCAAGGTTTCGGGAAACCTCGTTCCGCGAATTAGCCGCCCGGTCCTCGCTTGAGGATCGGGTCGCCGCGCGTTCCCGCTTTCCCGTTTCATCCGTCTCATTTGTCGAGTTGAGCCATGGCCAAGGACTATCGCGACACCGTGTTTCTGCCGGCGACGCCGTTCGCGATGAAGGCGGCGCTGCCGCAACGCGAGCCGCAATTGCTCGAACGCTGGCGCAAGATGGATTTATGGCGGCTCCAGCGCGAGCGCGCCAAGGGCCGGCCGAAATTCATCCTCCATGACGGCCCGCCCTATGCCAACGGCAATATCCATCTCGGCACCGCGCTCAATAAAATCCTCAAGGACATCGTCAATCGCGCGCGCCAGATGCAAGGCTACGACGCGATCTATGTCCCGGGCTGGGACTGCCACGGCCTGCCGATCGAATGGCGGATCGAGGAAGATTACCGCGCCAAGAAACTGAACAAGGACGCGGTGCCGGTGCTGGAATTTCGCCGCCAGTGCCGCGACTTCGCCGCCCATTGGGTCGGCGTGCAGAGCGACGAATTCCAGCGCCTCGGCGTGATCGGCGATTGGGCCGACCCCTACACCACCATGACCAAGCATGCCGAGGCCGCGATCTTTCGCGAGATCGGCAAATTCCTGATGAATCGAGGTCTCTATCGCGGCGCCAAGCCGGTGCTGTGGTCGGTGGTGGAGCAGACCGCCCTCGCGGAAGCAGAAGTCGAATATCACGACCACTCATCGCCCCAAATATGGGTGAAATTTCCGGTGGCGAATACGTCAGCGCCAGAATTGAAAGACGCTTCGGTAGTCATCTGGACCACGACGCCGTGGACCCTGCCTGGCAACCGCGCAATCGCATACTCACGGAATGCTTCTTACGGTCTCTATCGGGTTACAAAAGCTTCCGAAAAGATGTGGGCGAAGGTCGGCGACCTTTATGTAGTTGCCGACAAGCGCGCGACAGACGCATTCGGGGCCATACTTCCGCCTGAAAAGGTTGAAGAAGAAATCGCCTGGCTTGGTGCTTATGAGAAAGTGGGAGTCGTTGACCCGCAGACCATTCAGACCTGTTTCCATCCGCTTCGCGGCAAAGGTTATGACTTCGACGTACCGCTGCTGCCCGGCGATTTTGTCACCGAGGAAGATGGCACCGGCTTCGTTCATGTCGCGCCCGGCCATGGAGAGGATGATTTTTCCCTGGCACAAAAGTTTGGAATCCGAGTGCCAGAGACCGTAGCGGCCGATGGGAGTTTCCTGCCTTCAGTTCCACTATTCGCGGGAATGAGGGTGTTTCGACCGAACGGCAAGGATGGGGACGCAAACATTGAAGTGATGAAGGCTTTGGCGAATGCCCACATGCTATTAGCGGAGGGTTCTGCGTATGGCCTCTATCCATACGCTTCCGTGAAGGCGCTCACCCATTCCTATCCGCATTCCTGGCGCTCCAAGGCGCCGCTGATTTTCCGCACCACGCCGCAATGGTT
>JAATGI010000181.1 GCA_015654725.1 Rhodospirillales bacterium | reverse complement strand
GTGAAACTCACCCAGGCCTTCGCCAAGGAAGAAGAAGAATATGGCCGCTTCATGGGCGCGAGCCGCGCCTCGTTGCGCGCGACGCTCCGCCTCTATGGCTGGCAGACCTTCTATTCCGGCACCGTCGGCGCGTTGACCGCCGCGGGCACGGCGCTGGTGGTCTATGTCGGCGCGCAGGCGGTGTTGTCGGGCCGGATCACGCTCGGCGTGCTCATCGTGTTCATCACCTACCTGGCACAGCTCTACGCGCCGGTGAATCAGATCACGCAAAGCTGGGGCCTGATCGCCGGCGCGCGGATCGGCGCCCGCCGCGTATTCGAGATTCTCGACACCGACGCCGATCTCAAGGACGGCGCGCGCGAATTTCCGAAGCAAGGCGCGCGCGGCGAGGTCGAATGGCGCGATGTCAGCTTTCGCTATCGGCCCGAGACACCGGTGCTGAAGCGCATCGATCTCCACATCGCGGCGGGAACCAAGGTGGCGCTGGTGGGCGCCACCGGCGCCGGGAAATCGACCCTGCTCGGGCTGCTGCCGCGCTTTTTCGATCCGGTCGAAGGCGCGGTGCTGATCGACGGCGTGGACGTCCGCGACTTCACGCTCAAGTCCCTGCGCGGCCAGATCTCGATGGTGCTGCAGCCGCCGCTCGTGTTCCCGTTGTCGGTGCGCGACAACATCGCCTATGGCCGGCCGGGTGCCACCGACACCGAGATCGAGGAAGCGGCAAAGCTCGCGCGCATTCACGACCTGATCCTGTCGTTGCCGCAAGGCTACGGCGCCATGCTGGGCGACCACGCGGCCTTGTCGGAGGGCGAGAAGCAGCGCCTCACCATCGCGCGCGCGATCCTGCGCGACGCGCCGATCCTGATCCTCGACGAGCCGACCTCGTCGCTCGATGTCGAGACCGAGGCGCTGATCATGGCGGGCATCGAGCGCCTGACGCGCAGCCGCACCACCTTCGTCATCGCGCACCGGCTCTCGACCGTGCGCGGCGCCGCTCTCATTTTGGTCTTGCGCGACGGCGTGATCGCCGAGCAGGGGAGTTTCGACGCGTTGATGCGCGCGGGCGGCCCCTTCGCCGAATTGTATCAATCGCAGTTCAGGCCCGGCGGCGCGCCGAATTTCCGGGTGGTCGGTTAAACAGGTTCGGAAGCTATCCGCCTTCCCAAGGACGGCGCGAGGTATGGCGGATGTGGAGTATGTCAATCCGATCGCCGCTCGCCCGATAGAAGATGTTGTACGGATAGCGTATCAGCGGCACGACGCGTGCGATTACCTCGCCAATACGCGCCTCGACCGCCACGCCTAAGCGCGGATCGTCGAGCGCCGCATAATAACTGGAGATTTGCTCAAGATCGGCGAGGGCACGCCGTGAAAATATGACGGTCATGCCCCGCGGAATTTTGCGAACGCTGCTTTTATTTCCTCGTCGCTCGCTACTTCGCCGCGATCCACCGCCGCTATCGCCTCGTCGATCGCCCGCAATTCGTCGCGCGTGGCGTAATACTGGCCCGCCTTAACCTCGCCGTCGATTTGATCGCCGAGCCGCGCGAACTCGTCCTGCGCCTCTTCCGGCCAGTTCTCCGCCCGCTTCATCAGCTCCTGCGGCTTCCTGGTCATGATTGGCATTATATCACGGTGGATTGCCCAACCCTAGCCCAGCGGCGCGGTCGCCTCGGCGAGCCAGGCGGCGGTGGCGGCATCGACCAAGGGCGTCAGTTCCTGGCGCACCCGCGCGTGATAGGCATCGAGCCAGTTGATATCCTCGTCGCTCATCAGTGCCGGCTCGATCGCGGCGCGATCGATCGGCGCCAAGGTCAGCGTCTCGAATCCCAAGAGCGGACGCTCGGCGGCTTCATGCTCGATCCTGGTCACCGCGACCAAATTTTCGATGCGGATGCCGTAAGCGCCGGCGCGGTAATAGCCCGGCTCGTCCGACACGATCATGCCCGGCAACAGGGCCTGGGCGTTGGCGACCTTGGAGATGCGCTGCGGCCCTTCATGCACGGCGAGGTAGGAGCCGACGCCGTGGCCGGTGCCGTGATCGTAATCGAGCCCCGCCTGCCACAGCGAATGCCGCGCCAGCGCGTCGAGCTGCGAGCCGGTGGTGCCGTGCGGAAAACGGCACGCGGCCAGCGCGATATGGCCCTTCAAGACGCGGGGGAAGCGGTCGCGCATTTCCTCCGACGGCTCGCCGATCGCGATGGTGCGCGTGACATCGGTGGTGCCGTCGAGATATTGCGCGCCGGAATCGACGAGATAGAGCGATCCCGGTTCGAGCACGCGCTCGCTTGCGGGCGAGGCGCGGTAATGCACGATGGCGCCGTTCGCGCCGGCGCCGGAAATGGTCGGGAAGCTCAAGCCGCGAAAATGCTCGCCCTCGCGCCGAAACGCCTCGAGCCGATCCGACACCTCGATCTCGCGCAAATTTCCCTTGGGCGCGGTCGCGGCGAGCCAGGCGAGAAACCGCGTCAGCGCCGCGCCGTCGCGGCGATGCGCGGCGCGGCTGCCTTCAAGCTCGACCGCGTTCTTGCAGGCTTTTGGCAGCAG
>JAATGI010000053.1 GCA_015654725.1 Rhodospirillales bacterium | reverse complement strand
GGGGGGGTCCCGGCGTTCGGTCCCGGCGCGTCCTGCGCAAAGATCGGGGACCGCCGGGTCGTGTTCCCCTGGATCGGTTGCGGCAAATGCGAATTCTCCAAACGGGGCGAGGAATTGCTGTGCGCCAACGGGCAGGCCCTCGGTGTGCGTACGCCCGGCGGCTATGCCGACCATGTGCTGGTGCCGCATCCGCGCTATCTGATCGATTACGGCAACATCCCCGCCGATCTCGCCGCGACCTATGCCTGTTCCGGCCTGACCGCTTACAGCGCGCTGAAGAAGCTCGCCCATCTCGGGCCCGAGGAAACCATCGTCATCATCGGCGCCGGCGGCGTCGGCTTGAGCGCGGTCATGATCGCGCCCGCCGCGGTCAAGGCGCGGATCGTGGTCGCCGATATCAGCGACCGCAAACGCGACGCGGCGCTCAAGGCCGGCGCGGCCGCCGTCTATGACAACGCCGACAAGGAAGCGCTGAAACAGTTGCGCGCCGAAACGCGGTTCGGCGCCGGGGCCGCCGGCGCCATCGACTTTGTCGGCGCGCCCGGTACGGCGCAGTTCGGCGTCAATGCCGTGCGGCGCGGCGGCAGGCTGGTCGAGGTCGGACTGGCCGGCGGCGATACGCCGTTCGGCATCCTGACCTTCATGCAGCGCATGCTGACCATCACCGGTTCCTATGTCGGCTCGTTGCCGGAAATGAACGAGCTGATGGCGTTGGTCAAAGCCGGCAAAGTGCGGCCGATCCCGGTCGCGGCGCGGCCACTGAACGAGGCCAACGAAGTGCTCGCCGACATGCGCGCCGGCAAGATCGTCGGTCGCATTGTGCTAACGCCCTAACCTCCCAGTCTCGGCACTTTGTGGGTGTCGAGCGCGATGCAGATGTTCTTGGTCTCCATATAGAAGTCGAAGGAATAATCGCCGCCGTCACGGCCGACGCCCGACGCTTTCATGCCGCCGAACGGCGTCGGCAGGTGGCGGTTGTTCTCGGAATTGATCCAGATCATGCCGGCTTCGAGCCGCCGCGCGAGACGATGGGCGCGGCCGACATCGCGCGTCCAAGCGTAGGCCGTCAGGCCATAGCGCACATCGTTGGCGAGCGCCACCGCCTCGGTTTCGTCGGCGAATTCGATCACGGTGAGGCAGGGGCCGAAAATTTCCTCCTGCGCGATCCGCATGTCGTTGCGCGCGCCGATGAAGGCGAACGGCCGGACATAGTTGCCTGCCGCAAGATCGGCCGCGACCGCGGCGCCTTCAAGGACTCGGGCACCTTCCCGCTTCGCCACCTCGATATAGCCCAACACCTTGTCGCGATGGCGCGGATGGATCAGGGGGCCGATCTCGGTCTCGGGCGCGAGCGGATGGCCGACCCGCAACGTGGAAAGCCGGGCCTGTAGCCGCGCCTCGAATTCCCGGGCGATCGAATGTTCGACCAGGAGCCGCGACGACGAGGTGCAACGTTCGCCATTGAGGCTGTAAATCATGAACACGACGGCGTCGAGCGCGCGGTCGAGATCGGCGTCGGCGAACGCGATCACCGGATTCTTGCCGCCGAGCTCGAAATGCACGCGTTTCAGCGTCGGGGCACCTTGCGCCATGATGGCGCTGCCGGTCGCGCTATCGCCGACAAAACCGATGGCCTTGATGTCGGGATGCTCGGTCAGCGCCTTGCCGGCTTCTTCGCCGAGGCCGTTCACGGTGTTGAGCACGCCCGGCGGCAATCCTGCCTCAATCCCGATCTCGGCTAGGAGCATCGCCGTCAGCGGCGACCATTCGGCCGGCTTGTGCACGACGGTGCAGCCCGCCGCCAGCGCCGGCGCGATCTTCCAGGTCGAGAGCATGAACGGCGTGTTCCACGGCGTGATGATGCCGACGGGACCGATCGGCTGACGCAGGGTGAAATTGAAATGCTCCTCGGCCGGGAGCGCCAAGCCGTCGCGAGCGCCGGGCGCGCGGTCAGCGAAGAAGCGGAAATTCTCGGCGGCGCGCGCCGCGGCCGCATTCATGAAGCGGATCGGCTGGCCGGTATCGCTGCTCTCGACCAGCGCGATTTCCTCGGCGCGTTTCTCGATCAAATCGGCGAAACGATGCAGCAGCGCGCGGCGCTTTGCCGCCGGCACGTCGCGCCAGGCGGGGAACGCGGCTCTTGCCGCATTGGCCGCATCGTCGATGTCGCGGGCGTCGCCCGCCGCGACCTCGCCCAGAGGCTCATTGTTCAAGGGCGAAATGTTGGTGAAGCGCTTGCCCGAGCGCCCTTCGGCCGGCTTGCCATTGATGAAATGGCCGAGCGGTGACTCGCGAAAACGGGCGAGATAACGCGCCGCCTTTTCGCTATTGGTGGCCAGGTTCGGCGATCCGGTCGCGCTCATTTTCCCTCCCTATAAAAACGACCCACGGAGTCTAGCATTTCGGCGGCGAGTTCGGCGACGCGCGGCGGCACCCGAATATTGAGGCATTGAAACTGTCATCAAGTGATGACATATTTCGTGCATCGGAATGGAGCCGATGGCAATGCGCACGACGCTGAATTTGGACGATGAATTGCTTGCGAAAGCTCAGGCCTATACCGGCCTCAAGGAAAAATCCGCCTTGGTGCGGGAGGCTCTGACGGCGCTCGTTCAGCGCGAGGCCGCGCGGCGCTTGGCGCGGCTCGGCGGTAGCCAACCGAATTTCAAAGCGCCGCCGAGGCGGCGGTTGCCCCCCGCGTGACCCTGGTCGATACGTCAGTCTGGGCGGATCATATTCGGTCAGCCGACCCACGACTCGATCGCCTCCTCGATCAAAGAGCGATTTCGATCCATCCGTTCGTCATCGGGGAAGTGGCTCTCGGCAATTTGCGTCACCGCCGCGCCACCCTCGACTTCTTCCAGCAATTGCCGAGGGTCGAGGTCGCGACCGATCGAGAAGTGTTGCATCTTATTGACGAGCATTCTCTCGCAGGCTCGGGCATCGGCTATGTGGACGCGCACCTCCTTGCAGCAACATTCTTGACGCCAGAAACTACCTTATGGACCAGGGACCAACGGCTGCGCGCTGTTGCCCGACGGCTCGGTTTGGCAATGGCCGAATCCCTCAATTGATCTTCGCCTTCGCCTTGTAGTGGCCGATGGCGTCGGCGAGCATGCCGATCTCCTCGCAGCCCATGGCGCCGCAGGCCGATTTAAGCGTCGCGAGATTGGCCTCGGCTTTCGGCAGTTGGTCGGTTTCGAGATAGGCTTCGCCCTCATATTCGAGCGCGCCCTTGTGCTTGGGATCGATGGCGAGCGCGGCGTCGTAATAGCGGAACGCCTCGGGATATTTCCCCAGCATGCGATTGGAGAAGCCCAGGAGATTTTGCACGTCGGCATCCTTGGGATTGGCCTCGGCCATCGGGTTCAGAAGCGCGATGGCGCCGGCATAATCCTTGGCCTGGATCGCGGCCTGAACCTTGCCCAGCGCGGCGGAATTCGCCGCCGGCGATTTGTAGCCTGCGTTGGAATCGGAGTTTGAGCTGCTATCCATGGCCAGCGCCGCCCCGGAAACGCC
>JAATGI010000146.1 GCA_015654725.1 Rhodospirillales bacterium | reverse complement strand
GCCTCGGGCGGCGGCAATAGATTTTCCACCGTCGGCGTGGCGGCATCGCTATCGGCCAAGGGATCGACGGTCGGCACTTTGAGCCCGCCGGGATCGTCGGGCTTCTTGCGCATCGGCTTGGTATCGGCACGCAGCAGCGGCACGCCGTCGCTCGCGGTATCAGGGCCGCGCTGGAATGCTCAGAGCCAGGCGAACGCCACCACGATGACAGCCAGCCCGCCCGCGATCCAAATCAGCCGCGAATGTTTGCGGCGCTGCCGCGTGAATATCCGCTGGCGGCGGGTCTGAGGCCTATGGATGCCCCCACTCACCATTCACCGCATCTCCTCGGCCGGCTCGACGCCAAACACCGTCAAGCCCGACGCCACCACGACCGCCACCGCCTGCACCAGGGCGAGACGCGCCGCCGTCAGTTCGGGCGCGTCGGCGACCATGAAACGCAAGCCGGCTGTATCCTTACCTTTATTCCACAGGGCGTGAAAGTTCGATGCAAGCTCTTGCAGGTAAAACGCGATTCGATGCGGCTCATGGGTCTCGGCGGCGCTCTCGACCAGGCGCGGCCAGCCCGCCAACAGCCGAATCAATGCCAATTCCGACGAGTCGGCGAGCCGGTCCAACGGCGCCCGCGCCAGCGATGCCGGATCGAGCGCGACGCCCGGCATGTCCTTCGCGGCGAGTCGCAAAACCGAGCGCGCGCGGGCATGGGCGTATTGAACGTAGAAAACCGGATTGTCTTTCGACTGCTCGACCACCTTGGCGAAGTCGAATTCGAGCGGCTGGTCGTTGCGCCGCGTCAGCATGACGAAGCGGAACACGTCCTTGCCGACCTGCTCGACCACCTCGCGCAAAGTGACAAAGGTGCCGGCGCGTTTCGACATTTTCACCGGCACGCCGTGGTCGGAGAGGCTAACGAGTTGGCACAGTTTGACGTCGAGCCGCCCCTGCCCGCCCGTGAGCGCCGTCACCGCCGCCTGCACGCGCTTGACATAGCCGCCATGATCGGCGCCCCAGACATCGATCATGTCGGCGAAGCCGCGTTGTAACTTGTCGAAATGATAGGCGATGTCGGCGGCGAAATAGGTCCAGGTCCCGTCGGATTTTCTCAGCGGCCGGTCGACATCGTCGCCGAAGCGCGTCGAGCGGAACAGGGTCTGCTCGCGCGGCTCCCAATCCTCGGGGAGCTTGCCCTTGGGCGGCTCCAGGATGCCGACATAAACCAGGCCGGCGGCATCGAGCACCGTGAGCGCCGCCTCGATCTTGCCTTGCTCGACGATGTCGCGGCGTTCGGAGACGAAAGTCTCGTGCACGATGCCGAGTAGAGCGAGATCGGCGCGAATGAGGTCGAGCATTTCGGAAATCGCCGTGGCGCGGAATTGCGCGAGCCAACCGGCTTCCTCGCCACGCCATTTTCCATTGTCGCGCACGGCGATGGCGTTGCCGACCGGGATCAGATACTCGCCGGGATAGAGCCCGTCGGGGATGGCGTCGACCGTCTCGCCCAGCGCCTCACGGTAGCGTAGATGGACGGAGCGCGCGAGCACATCGACCTGGCCGCCGGCATCGTTGACGTAATATTCCCGCGTCACCGCGAAGCCGACCTTTTCCAGAAGCGAGGCCAGCGCGTCGCCGACCACGGCGCCGCGGCCGTGACCGACATGCATCGGCCCGGTCGGATTGGCCGAGACGAACTCGATATTGACCTTCTTGCCGGCGCCGGCATTGGAATCACCGTAGGCGCTTCCCGCGCGGAGAATGTCGGCGAGCCGGGCATGCCAGAATGAATCCTTGAGCCGAAGATTGATAAAGCCCGGCCCGGCGATCTCGGCGGCGGCGACCTCATGGAGCGCGGCGAACGACGGCAGCAGGAGGTCGGCCAATTTACGCGGCGGCATGCTCGCCCCCTTCGCCAGCACCAGCGCCGCGTTGGTGGAAATATCGCCATGACTCGGATCGCGCGGTGGCTCGACCGTGACCGCGTCGAGCGCGATGCCCTCGGGCAACGCCGTCGCCGCGACCAGCGCCGGCACGATTTCGCGCCGGATTTTATCGAGGAAATAGCGGTAGAGGTTCATGCGCCGGCCGTACGCCTATTTCGGATGCGGAATGACCGCGAGAATGAGATAGGTATCCGCCACGATGCGGAAGTAAAAGCGGTAATCTCGATTTACCCGGCCCTGCCAGATATCGTTTGCCTCATCGTATTTTTTCGCGTGCAACGACGGATGGCGTAAATTTTCGGTCAGCAAGGAGAGTTGCTTCAGGGTTCGGCTCCTTAGCTGCGGCGGAAGCGCGAGTAAGTCCCTTTGCGCTCGCGTCGTGAACGCGAATTTTATCTGGGGCGGACGAACCTTTTGCCCTCCTTCGTCTTGAGCCAGGCCTGGTACTCCTTCACGCTCGCGAATTTCGGCGAGACGCGGCCCGCTCGCTCGTCGTCCAGCGCCTCCGCAAGCGCGGCGTCGATCACGGGATGGCGATCCGTAATATCCTTCGGTACCAGCACGATCCGGTTTTTAACCGCCGTCACTTCGAGATAATCGCCCTCGCCGATTCCGAGATCTTGGCGAATACGAAACGGTATCGTGACTTGGCCCTTTTGCTTGACCTTCGCGAGCGCCATGACGGGCCGCCTCCAGTTCAATTTTCCAACTTTCCAAGTATGATACGGCGCGGCCGTTGGGTCAAACAGGTATCAGATGACCGACAGAAAAAATGAGCGCTCTTCGGGCATACCTCTCTCGCCCAAGCGAGAGAGGTATGCTCACGTCGAGGCGTCGGGATCGAACAGGCGGCGGTGCTCGTCGAGGGCGTAGCGGTCGGTCATGCCGGCGATGTAGTCGGCGACGATTCGCGCCAGCGCTGGCTTCGCGCCGGCGTCGCCGCGCGGGCGCCACTCGGTCGGCAGGCAATCGGGCTCGTCGAGCAAGAGCGCGAACAGCTCGGCGACGATCCGGCGCGCCTTCGAGGCCATGCGGTTGACGCGGAAATGGCGATACATATGGTCCCACAGGAATTGCTTCAGCGCCTTGTCGTTGGCGCGCATCGCCTCGGAGAACGCCGCCACCGGGCCGCCCAGCGCGCGGATTCCCGCGACCTCGGAAATCCCCGCCGCGGCGAGCCGGCGCCGGGTCTCCTCGATCAGATCGGTGACCATCAGATCGATCATGCGCCGGATCGATTCGTGAATCAGGCGCGAAGTCTCGATGCCGGGATAGGCGAGCGCCACCTCGCGGAACATCGGACCGGCAAGCGGCACCGCCTCCAGATCCGCGACCGAGAACAGGCTGGCGCGCAAGCCGTCGTCGATATCGTGATTGTTGTAGGCGATGTCGTCGGCGTGCGCCGCCACCTGCGCCTCGGCGCTGGGCCAGGTAGCGAGTTCGAGATCGT
>JAATGI010000483.1 GCA_015654725.1 Rhodospirillales bacterium | reverse complement strand
TTCAACCGCGGCGCCACCGCCCGCCGGCACCAAGTAAGGCTTGGCGGCGCGGATGGCCGGCGCCGCGGACATCGAGCTGGCGCACCAACTCGCCGACGCCGCCGGCGCGATCGCGCGGCGCTATTTCCGCAAGCCGCTCGCGGTCGAAGCCAAGCCCGACCGGACGCCGGTGACCGCGGCGGATCGCGAGGCCGAGGCGGCGATGCGCGACCTGATCGCCCGGCGCTTCCCCGAGGACGGCATGCTCGGCGAGGAGCTGGGCGCGACGCGGGCCGGCGCCGCGCGGATTTGGGTGCTCGATCCGATCGACGGCACCAAGAGTTTCATCGCCGGCATACCGCTGTTCGGGATTCTGATCGCGCTGGTCGAAAATGGCGTGCCGGTATTGGGTGTCATCGACCAGCCGATCTTGGGTGAACGCTGGCTCGGCGTGACCGGCAAAGCCACCACCAAGAACGGCGACGCGGTGCGGACGCGCGCCTGCGCCGAGCTCGGCGCTGCCACGCTCTACGCCACTTCGCCCGACATGTTCGGCGCCGACCGCGCCGCCTTCGAGCGCTTGAAGGGCGCGGTCAAGCTGACCCGCTTCGGCGCCGATTGCTATGCTTACGCGCAGCTCGCGAGCGGCTTCGTCGATCTCGTCGTCGAGGCCGATTTGAAGGCTTACGATTTCTGCGCGCTCGTCCCGGTGATCGCCGGCGCGGGCGGCAGTATCACGGATTGGCAAGGCAAGCCGCTCGGCCTCGCCTCCGATGGCCGGGTCGTCGCCGCCGGCGATCCAAGTCTCGGTCCGAAGACGCTAGCGATTCTGACCGGGAATTAAAATCTAATCCGCCAGCGCGCGCTCGACCGCCTCCGGTTCGCGTTCGATCACCTTGAGCAATACGCGCGTCGCACGATCCGGCTGGCGGCGGCCCTGTTCCCATTCCTGCACCGCGCGGTGGTCGAGGCCGAACCGCGCGGCGAATTTCTCGCGGCTCAATTTGAACCGCGCGCGAATGGAGCGAACATCGGCCTCGCCAGGGACGTTGACGATGCGGCTAGGCAGGGTGATTTCGCCACGGGCGTGGGCGAGAACTTCTTCCATCGCGGCAATGAGTCCGCGCCCGAAACGGGTGTTTTTGGTTGTCTGCTTCTTCTTCCGTGTGGGCATGTCAAACCTCCTGGAAAGCCTTTACCATCCGGCGCAACTCAGCCCGCTGAGCCGGCGACAAATCGTCTCGTTCGCTTTTGGCATAGACGTCGAGCATGTAAATCACGCCGCGATGAAGATGACAGAAATAAATGATTCTTACGCCCCCGCTCTTGCCGGAACCGCCCCGCCGAGCGCGAGCTTTGTGGCACCCGCCAGTCCCCTGAATGATCGGCCAACGTTCCGGCCGCACCGCGATCTCGTTCTCCGCCAGCTGTAATTCGGCCTCGGTTAGTAGTCGCTCGGCACGTCGCCGATAGCGATCAGTGCGAAAAATCTCCATGTCTCATATATGCGGCATTGCCGCAGTTAACAAGCCTCGGCCGAGCCTAAATTAAAACGGCGCAACCATCGGGCCAAGGCGTTGTGGCGCGGGACGCCGGTCTCTAGAGTGGCGCGCCGTTCGAGCTTTTCCAGGGCTGCCCATGCGCGTCGCCGTTTCCGCTTTTGTCGCCTGCCTCATTGCCGCCGGCCCCGCCTGGGCCGATCCGCAATATGGCTTCGCGCTTTTTGGCGACCTCAAATACCCGCCCGGCTTCACCCATTTCGACTATGCCAACCCCGACGCGCCCAAGGGCGGCGCGGTCAAATTCGCCGCCATCGGCACTTACGACACCTTCAATCCGTTCGCGCTCAAGGGGGTGAAGGCCGATGGCATTGGCTATCTGTTCGACACGCTGATGGCAACGTCCTCTGACGAGCCGGACTCGCAATACGGCCTGGTCGCGGAGAGTGTCGATGTCGCGCCCGACCGGCTGTCGGTGGTGTTCAATCTCCGAAAGGAAGCGCGTTTCCATGACGGCAGCCCGATCACGCCCGATGACGTGGTCTGGACCTTCGACACGCTCAAGGCCAAGGGCGCGCCGCAATATCATCTCTATTACGCCGACGTGCTGAAGGCGGAAACGGTCGGCGACCGCGCCGTCAAATTCACCCTGCGCTCGGCCCAGAACCGCGAGTTGCCGTCGATTCTGGGCGAGTTGCCGGTGCTGTCGAAGGCCTATTGGGCGGCGCGCGATTTCGAGAAGACCTCGCTCGACGCGCCCTTGGGCAGCGGTCCCTATGTCATCGATTCGTTCGACCAGGGCCGCTCGATCACGCTGAAGCGCGTGCCCGACTACTGGGCCAAGGACCTACCCGTGAACAAGGGTAAATTCAATTTCGATACCATGCGGTACGACTATTACCGCGACACCTCGGTGGCGCTCGAAGCCTTCAAGGCGGGCCAGTACGATTTGCGCAGCGAGAACGTCTCCAAGAATTGGGCCATCGGCTATGACTGCCCGGCGCTGTCCGCGGGACTGATCAAGAAGGAAGCGATCGCCAACGAAGTGCCGCAAGGCATGCAGGGCTTTGCCTTCAACACGCGTCGGCCGCTCTTCCAGGACCCGCGGGTACGCCAGGCGCTCGGCTATTTGTTCGATTTCGAATGGACCGACAAGAATCTGTTCTACGGCGCCTATGCCCGCACCGAGAGCTATTTTTCCAACTCCGATCTGGCCTCCTCGGGCCTGCCCAGCGAGGACGAGAAAAAAATCCTCGAGCCGTTCAGGGGCGATATTCCTCCGGAGGTTTTCACCCAAGCCTATGAGGCGCCGAAGACCGACGGCTCCGGCAATATCCGCGAGAATTTGCGCGCGGCGCTCGAACTGCTGAAGGCGGCGGGTTGGACGGTGAAGGGCGGCAAGCTCGTGAACGACAAGGGCGAGCAATTCCAGTTCGAGTTCCTCAACGCCGAGGCCGAGTTCGAGCGCATCATCTTGCCGTTTTCGGACAATCTCGCGCGCCTCGGCATCAAGGTGACGCTGCGCACGGTCGATCCGGCGCAGTATGAGAACCGGCTCAACGATTACGATTTCGACATGACGGTGACGGTGATTCCGGAATCGCTGTCGCCGGGGAACGAGCAGCGCGGCTATTGGACCGCGGCGGCGGCCGACGAGCCGGGCGGCAACAACCTCATGGGCGTGAAGAACAAGGCGATCGACGCGCTGGTGGGCATGGTCATCGCCGCGCCCGACCGGCCGAGCTTGCTGACGCGCGTTCACGCGCTCGACCGGGTGCTGCTGCGCAATTATTACGTCGTCCCCAACTGGCACATCAACGTGTTCCGCGTCGCCTATTGGGACAAGTTCGGCCGGCCCAAGATCAATCCGCCCTATGCCTTGGCGCTCGACAATTGGTGGGTCGATCAAACCCGCGACCAGACCGTCGCCGCCAAGAAATCGACGCTGAAATAACGACGCCGGCGCAACGCCCATGCTCGCCTACGCGATCCGCCGCATTCTCCTGATGATCCCGACCCTGTTCGCGATCATCGTGGTGAATTTCTTCATCGTCCAGGCGGCGCCGGGCGGGCCGGTCGAGCAAATGATCGCGCAATTGAAGGGCCGCGGCGACGTCACCGCGCGCATTTCCACCTCCGGCGGCGAATTCGCGCAGGGCGGCAACGCCACCTCGACGGCGCAAACGCGCGGCGCGCGCGGCATCGATCCCGAGTTGCTGGCGCGGCTCAACAGGCTCTATGGCTTCGACAAGCCGGCGGCCGAGCGCTTCTGGATCATGATCAAGAATTATCTGCGCTTCGATTTCGGCACCAGCTTCTACAGCGACCGGCCGGTGATCCAGCTCGTCGCCGACAAGCTGCCGGTGTCGATTTCCCTGGGCCTGTGGACCACGCTCCTCACCTATCTGATTTCGATTCCGCTCGGCATCCGCAAGGCGGTTCGCGACGGCAGCAATTTCGATGTCTGGACCAGCGCGGTCGTGATCGTGGGCTACGCCATCCCCGGCTTCATGTTCGCGATCCTTCTTATCGTGCTGTTCGCCGGCGGCAGTTATTTCCAATGGTTCCCGCTGCGCGGCCTGATTTCGGACGATTGGTCGCGGCTCGATCTCGTCCACAAGATTCTCGATTATTTCTGGCACATCACCTTGCCGATCGCGGCGCTGGTGATCAGCGGTTTCGCCAGCCTGACGATGCTGACCAAGAATTCCTTCCTCGAGGAAATCAACAAGCAGTATGTCGTGACCGCGCGCGCCAAGGGCCTGACCGAGCACCGCGTGCTCTACGGTCATGTTTTCCGCAATGCCATGCTGCTGGTGATCGCGGGCTTTCCCGCCGCCTTCATCGGCATTTTGTTCACCGGCGCGCTGCTGGTCGAGGTGATCTTCTCGCTCGACGGGCTCGGCCTCTTGGGGTTCCAGGCGGCGCTCGGCCGCGATTATCCGATCATGTTCGCGACGCTTTATATCTACACGCTGATCGGATTGGTTCTGACCTTGGTGCGCGACCTCGTCTATATGTTCGTCGATCCGCGCATCGATTTCGCGACCCGTTCGGCATGAAGAAGCTGTCGCCGCTGACGCGCCGGCGGCTCGCCAATTTCCGCGCCAACAAGCGCGGCTTCTGGTCGCTGTGGATTTTCCTGGTGCTGTTCGCGGCGAGCCTGTTCGCCGAATTTATCGCCAACGACCGGCCGCTGGTCATCCATTACGACGGGCATCTGCTGTTTCCCTTGTTCGCCGCCTAACCCTAAGCCGATTTCGGCGGCGATTTGCCTATCGAGGCGGATTATCGCGATCCCACCGTGGCGCAGCGCATCGCGGAAAAGGGCTGGATGCTGTGGCCGCCGATTCCGTTCGATTACCGCGCCATCAATTACCATCTGCCCTCGCCCGCGCCGTCGCCGCCGAGCGGGGTCGATTGGCTCGGCACCGACGATCAGGGCCGCGATGTGCTGGCGCGGCTCATTTACGGCTTCCGCATTTCGGTGCTGTTCGGGCTGGTGCTGACGATATCGAGCTCGATCGTCGGCGTCGCCGCCGGCGCG
>JAATGI010000407.1 GCA_015654725.1 Rhodospirillales bacterium | reverse complement strand
GAGCCGGCGCCGCTGATCACCTGGCCGCTGGTGGTGACCAAGGGGCCGTCCACCGCCCGCGAGGACGACTTCAACCTCGGCATCTATCGCATGCAGGTGATCGGGCGCGACCGCACCATCATGCGCTGGCTGGCCCACCGCGGCGGCGCCCAGCATCATCGCCGCTGGAAGGAGTCGGGCCGCCCCGACGCCCTGCCGGCCTGCGCGGTGATCGGCGCCGATCCCGGCACCATCATCGCCGCGGTGACGCCGGTGCCCGACACGCTCTCGGAATATCAATTCGCCGGGCTGCTGCGCGGCAAGAAGCTCGATCTGGTCGAGTGCAAGACCGTGCCGCTCAAAGTGCCGGCGCAGGCCGAGATCGTGCTCGAAGGCCATGTATCGCTCGACGACTACGCGGACGAAGGCCCCTATGGCGACCATACCGGGTACTACAACGCCGTCGAGCGCTTCCCGGTGTTCCGTTTGAGCGCCATCACCATGCGGCGCGACCCGATCTATCTCACCACCTTCACCGGCCGCCCGCCCGACGAGCCCTCGGTGTTGGGCGAGGCGCTGAACGAAGTGTTCATTCCGCTGTTGCGGCAGCAATTCCCCGAGATCGTGGATTTCTGGCTGCCGCCCGAAGGCTGCTCCTATCGCATCGCCGTGGTGTCGATCCGCAAGGCCTATCCCGGTCACGCCAAGCGCGTGATGATGGGGGTGTGGTCGTTCCTGCGCCAGTTCGTCTACACCAAGTTCGTGATCGTGGTGGATGACGATATCGACGTGCGCCAATGGAAGGACGTGATGTGGGCGGTGGCGACGCGCATGGACCCGGTGCGCGACGTGACTTTGGTCGAGAACACGCCGATCGATTATCTCGACTTCGCCTCGCCCGAGCCGGGCCTCGGCGGCAAGATCGGCCTCGACGCGACCAACAAATGGCCGCCAGAGACCCACCGCGAGTGGGGCCGCAAAATCCGCATGAGCGACGATGTGGTGGATTTGGTCACGCAGAAATGGCCGAGCCTGGGATTGCCCGGGAGCGGCAAGAGCGTGTGGAAATGAGCTCTTTCTTTTCATAAACAATATGTTTATATCTAAGGCGTGATCCGGTCGTTCGCCGATCCCGAGGCCGAGCGTTTGTTCGCGACCGGCAAATCGCGCCGGTTGCCGACGGACATTGTCAAACGAGCGACGATGCGCCTTCAGCAACTGGATGCGGCGACACGAATCGACGATCTGCGTCAGCCACCCTCGAATCGACTTGAAGTCCTTCGGGGTGAGCGCGCCGGGCAATACAGCATCCGCATCAATGATCAATGGCGGGTTTGCTTTCGGTTTAACACAGGCGGCGCATTCGATGTTGAAATTGTCGATTATCATTGAGGAGCGGGCGCGATGACCAAGAACGGCATGCCACCGATCCATCCCGGCGAATTTCTAGCCGAGATACTCAATGAGCTTGGGCTTTCCCAGGCCGCGTTCGCGCGCGCCATCGGCGTGTCGCCGATGCGCGTTTCGCACGTCATCAAGGGCGCGCGGCCGGTGACGGCCGAACTGGCGCTTTTGTTCGGCCGCGCCTTCGGCCAGTCGCCGGAATATTGGCTCAATCTTCAGACGGCGCATGATTTGCGCGTCGCGGGGCCGGCGCTTGCCAAGCGGCTGAAATCGGTCTCGGCGGTAGCGTAACATAGCGTCGGGCCTTCGGCGATATCTCTCCACTATCGTGGCGCGCCTTCGCGGGCCATGACGAAGGCGCGAAAAATAGCGCTTCACCCCGGCGCGGCTTCGATCACGGCGATGGTATCGCTGGCGGGGGTGATGCTCGTCAATCGCCAGCCGGTGGCGGCGAAGAGCGCGCGATATTCGCTCTCGGTGCGTTCCTTGCCGCCGACCGTGAGCATGGTCAGGTCGGCGCGGGCGATGGCTTGATCGGCCGGGTCGCGGCTCAATCGTTCCGGCACCACTTGTTCCAAGAGGACGAGCTTCGCCGATGCGCTGGCCGCCGCCCGCGTGTGGCGCAGAATGGTGAGCGCGCGCTCGTCGTTCCAATCATGGATGATGAATTTCATCAGATAGAGATCGAAGCCGGCGGGCACGGATTTGAAGAAATCGCCGCCGATGAAGGCGGCGCGATCGCCCACGCCGGCCTCGCCCAAATAAGCGGTGGCGCGATCCGCGAGATAGCCGAGATCGCAGACCGCGCCGGTCAAACGCGGATAGGTCTGCAGCAGAACCCCGAGCACGCCGCCATAACCGCCGCCGAGATCGAGCACGTGGCCGAAGCGGCCGAAATCATAAACCTTCACGGCGGCGTGGACGGCTCGGACGCTGGTCTCGACCATGGCGCGCTGAAAGGCTTCGAGCCGCGCCGGATTGTTGGGAAATTCGGCGAAGCCCTCATGCCCGATGGTGCGCGCGCGCTCCCCGGTCCTGACCGAATGGGTCAGATCCTCGAACTGCTTCCAGAGGAGGTCGCCCGCGAACAGCGCGCGGCCGCGCACGGATTGAGGCGCGTCGGCGCGCAGCAACTGGCCGGCCTCGGTCAGCGCGAAGGCGCCGTCCTCGCGCGTTTCGACCAGGCCCAGCGTCTCCATCGCGCGCAAGAGCCGGAACAAAGACGGCGCATGCGCCTTGACGGCGGCGGCGATTTGGTCGGCGGGTTTCGGCCCTTGCGCCAATTGCTCGGGCAGGCCGAGCGACACGGCGGCGGCGATGACCTGCGTCGCACAGGCGCCATTGATCAGCTCGTTGACATGTTGCGCGGCGGCGCGCGGGTTTTCGTTCACGGTCATGACGGCTCTCCCAAAAAGCGCCGCACGTTACCTCATCGTCCACGATTTCGCCTCCCGTGATGCGGCCGCCGGCTGTAAGGTCGCGCCAAACCGGGAGACGGCGCCATGACCGTGATCGATGTCCACACCCATATGCTCGGGCGCGACTGGTTCGAGCTGCTGCGCCGGCATGGCGGGCCGCATTACGAAATCCGCCCGAGCATGGACGTGCCGGAGGCGGTGTGGTGCGACGGCGCGCCCTTCCTGACGCCGCAGCCGGCGCATTTCGATTATGCCCTGCGCGTCAAGGAGATGAGCGCCGCGGGCGTCGATCTCGCCATCGTGTCGCTGACGGCGCCCTCCTGCTATTGGGGCGGGCCGGAAATAAGTTTGCAGGCGGCGCGCATCGTCAATGACGAGATGGCGGCGGCGCAGCATGTCTATCCCGACCGGATCCGCTGGTTCGCCTCGCTGCCTTGGGAATATGCCGATGCGGCGCTGGCGGAGCTGACGCGGGCCTGCGACGCCGGCGCCGTCGGCGTCATGGTGATGGCGAACATCAATGGCCGCTCGCTGACGGAACCGGCCTTCGCCCCGATCTGGCAAGCCATCGACAGGCGCGGCCTGCCCGTGCTGTTGCATCCGACCTCGCCGCCCGGCACGGCCGAGCTCGATATCCAGGATTACGGCCTGACCGCCTCGGTCGGCTTCATGTTCGATACGACCTTGGCGATTTCGCGCATGATCTATGACGGTTTCTTCGACCGCTATCCGAATTTGAAATTGATCGCGTCGCACGCCGGGGCGGCGCTGCCCTTCATCGCCGGGCGGCTCGATTTCTGCTGGGAGCGGATGAAGGCGGCGCGCCAGCACATCTCGCGCCCGCCGAGCACGTATCTGCGCCAGCTCTATTACGACGCGGTGTGCTACCGTCCCGAAGCGCTGGCCCTGGCGATCGAGATCGGCGGCGCCGATCGTGTCCTTTACGGATCGGACTATCCTCACAATATCGGGGATATGAAGGGCTGCCTGGCCAGGGTCGATGAGCGCCCCGCCACCGAGCGCGACGCGATTCGGAGTGGGAATGCGAAGCGGATCTTCGGGTTATGAGTTTTCAGTTCTCAGTTGTCAGTTCTCAGTAAGGGATGGGCGACTGAAAACTGATGACTGAAAACTGACAACTGATGACTGAGAACTGACGACTGAAAACTGATGACTGAAAACTCCCAGAACGACCTCACCCTCCTCTCCGACCTCGTCGCCAAGGCGATCAAGGCCGGCGCCAGCCAGGCCGACGCGCTGTTGTCCGAGGGCGCCAGCATCAGCCATGCCCAGCGCCTCGGCCGCACCGAAAAGCTGGAACGGTCGGAGAGCTTCGATCTCGGCCTGCGCGTCATGATCGGCAAGCACCAGGCCATGGTCTCGGCCAATGAGCGCGACCCCGCGAGCTTCGACGCGCTGGTCTCGCGCGCCGTCGCCATGGCGCGGGCGGTGCCGGAAGACCCCTATGTCGGCCTCGCCGCACCCGAGCAATTGGCGCGAGGCTGGCCCGAACTCGATCTGGCCGACCCGGTCGAGCCGGAACCGGCGGTGCTGATCGAGCGCGCCAAAATCGCCGAGGAGGCGGCGCGCGCGGTTTCAGGCGTCACCAATTCCGAAGGCGCCGGCGCCAGTTGGGGCCAGGCGAGCGTGGCGATCGTCGCCTCCAACGGCTTCGCCGCGTCCTATGGCGGCACTCATCACTATGTCGGCGTCTCGGTCATCGCCGGCGAAGGCGTCGGCATGGAGACCGACAGCGATTATTCGAGCGCGGTTTACGCCGCCGACCTCGCCGACCCGGCCCAGATCGGCACGAGCGCGGGCGAGCGCGCGGTGCGGCGCTTGAACGCCCGCAAGGTCACGACCGCGAAAGTGCCGGTGCTTTTTGACCGGCGCGTCTCGGGCGGCTTGCTGCGCCATCTGGTCGGCGCCATCTCGGGGCCGGCGGTGACGCGCGGCACCAGCTTCCTCAAGGACAAGCTCGGCCAGCAAATCCTGCCGCGCGGCCTCGCCGTGATCGACGATCCGCATAAGCAACGCGGCTTGCGCTCCAAGCCCTTCGATGCCGAGGGCGTCGCCAATCGCCGCCGCGCCATTGTCGAGGATGGCGTGCTCGCGACCTGGTTCCTCGATCTCGCCTCGGCGCGGCAACTGGGCATGGTCACGACCGGGCACGCCAGCCGCGGCATGTCGGGGCCGCCCGGCCCCTCGCCCGCCAATCTCTGGCTCGAACCGGGCGCCGTGACCCGCGACGAGCTGATCGGCGACGTCGCGCAAGGCTTCCTCGTGACCGAGCTCATGGGCATGGGCGTCAACGGCGTGACCGGCGATTACAGCCGCGGCGCCGCCGGCTTCTGGATCGAGGACGGCGCGCTGGCCTATCCGGTGAGCGAGGTCACCATCGCCGGCAATTTGAAGGACATGCTCCTCAACCTGACGCCGGCGAGCGACCTCGTTTTCAAGACCGGGATCGACGCGCCCACGGTCAGGATCGACGGCATGACGGTGGCGGGACGATAAGACGCCTTGCCAGCACCGCGCCGCTTCCGCTAAGTCACGAGGACGTTTGGGATAAATCGGGGATATAATTCCAGGATGGGTATTTGTCGGAGGCCTTCGGCATGAGCACGCCAGCCGCGGGTGAGCATCGCACGCTGCCGCTGACGCGGCGGCTGTTGTTCGAGCATGTGCTGCCGCATTGGCCGCGCCTCGCGCTTGCCGGCCTGTGCATGGGCGTGGTGGCCGCGGCCACCGCCTTCAACGCCTGGCTGATGCAGCCGATGCTCGACAAGGTCTTTATCGGCCATGACGCCTGGCTGCTCTATGTGCTGCCGATCGCCGTCATCGTGCTGGCGGTGGTGAAGGGCTTCGCCAGCTACGGCCAGGCCGTGCTGATGACCACGGTCGGGCAGCGCATCGTCGCCGACATCCAGAAGAGCCTGTTCGCGCGGCTGATGCGGGCCGATCTCGCCTTCTTTCACGCCAACCCGACCGGCGGCCTGATCTCGCGCTTCATCAACGACGCCAACATGATGCGCGCCTCGGCCACGACCCTGTTGTCGGGCATCGGCAAGGAGGCGGTCACCGCGACCTTCCTGGTGGCGCTGATGTTTTATCAGGATTGGCTGTTGGCGGCGATGGCGTGCGTGGCGCTGCCGCTCGCGATTCAGCCGGTGGCGCGGATCGGGCGGCGCATGCGCCGGGTCTCGACCAATACCCAGGTCGAAATGGGCCAATTCACCACGCTCCTGGACCAGGTGTTTCAGGGCGCGCGCCACGTCAAGGCCTATTGCATGGAGGAATACGAGAATGCCCGCGCCGGCGCCGTGATCGAGCGGCTCTACAAGCTGGTCGAGCGGGCGCAGCGGGTGCGCTCGATCTCCGCGCCGCTGATGGACACGCTGGGCGGCTTCGCGGTCGCGGCGGTGGTGCTTTATGGCGGCCATCAGGTGATCGTGGGCGCGCGCACGCCGGGCGCATTTTTCTCCTTCATGACCGCGCTGTTGCTGGTCTATCAGCCGGTCAAGGCGCTGGCGAACCTCAATATCAGCTTCCAGGAGGCGCTCGCCGCGGCGCAGCGGATTTTCGCCGTGCTCGATATCGAGCCGGAGATTCGCGACCGGCCCGGCGCCACGCCCATCGTCCCGGCCGGCGGCACGATCCAATTCGAGAATGTGCGCTTCAGTTATCCGAGCGGCGCGCTGGCGCTCGACGGCGTCTCCCTGTCCGTGCCCGCGGGCAAGACCGTGGCGCTGGTCGGCCCGTCGGGCGCCGGCAAATCGACCATCCTCAATCTGATCCCGCGCTTTTACGATGTCGGCGACGGCGCGGTGCTGGTCGACGGCATGGATATTCGCGACGCCACCCTCGACTCGCTGCGGGGCTCGATGGCGCTGGTGAGCCAAGAGGTCAGCCTGTTCGACGACACCGTGCGCGCCAATATCGCCTATGGCCGCTTCGGCGCCAGCGACGCCGAGATCGAGGCCGCCGCCGAAGCCGCCGCCGCCGACGGCTTTATCCGATCCTTGCCCAAGGGCTACGACACCCAAGTAGGCGAGCACGGCATCAAGCTCTCGGGCGGGCAGCGCCAGCGCCTCGCCATCGCGCGCGCCATGCTCAAGAACGCGCCGATCCTGCTCCTCGACGAGGCGACCTCGGCGCTCGACACCGAATCCGAGCGCCAGGTTCAGGCCGCCTTGAAGCATTTGATGCGCGGGCGTACCACGCTGGTGATCGCGCACCGGCTCTCGACCGTGGTCGACGCCGATCTCATTTATGTCGTCGATCGCGGCCGCATCGCCGAGCGCGGCACCCACGCCGACCTGCTGCGCCAAGGCGGCACCTATGCCCGGCTGCATTCGCTGCAATTCAGCGACGAGGCGCGGCTCGCCGATTTCGTCGCGGCGCGGGCGGCCCGCGCCTAGAGCATGATGTCGCTCAAGGATATCGGCCGCACCGACGCGATGAGGCACCTGCTGGCGTGGCTGGTGTGCAATTACATTCGCCTGATCTGGGTCACGAACCGCTGGCGCTTCGAGGGTTTCGAGGTCGCGGACCGGCTCCACGCCGCGAAGCAGCCCTATGTCGCGGCGTTCTGGCATGGCCGGCTGCTGATGATGCCCTATGGCTGGCCGCGCGCGATGCCGCTGCACATGCTGTCCTCGCCCCATGCCGATTCCCGGATCATGGCCGAGGCCGTGCGCAAATTCGGCATCGAGATCATCGTCGGCTCGAGCAATCGCGGCGGGCTGGAGGCGCTGCGCGGCTTGGTGAAGGCGGTGCGCGCCGGCAACTGCGTCGCGATCACGCCCGACGGCCCGGACGGGCCGGCCATGATCGTCAATCCGGGCATCGTCACGGTGGCGCGCCTGGCGCGGGCGCCGATCGCGCTCATCACCTACGCCACCAGCCGGCGCATCGTTCTCGATGTCTGGGACCGGTTTCATATCCCGCTGCCGTTCGGCCGGGGCATTTTCATGGTCGGGCCGCTGATCGAGGTGCCGTTCGAGCTCGACGAGGCGGGCGCGGAAACGATTCGCCGCCGGCTCGAGGCCGGGCTGCGCGACCTCACCGCCGAGGCCGACCGGCGCATGGGGCATGCGGCGGTACAGCCGGGGACGATGAGCCGAGACGCCTATCGATCGTTGCGCCGCGTCGCGCCCGGCCGGGGCTGAGCATGGCGTGGCTGGCGCTTTACCGCCTGCTGACGGTCGCGGCCGGGCCGTTGACGCCGCTGTACCTGGCGGCCCGCCGGCGCGGCGGCAAGGAAGACGCGATCCGGATCGAAGAGCGCCGCGGCCGCGCCGCGCGCGCCCGTCCGGCGGGGCCGTTGGCCTGGATTCACGCCGCGAGCGTCGGCGAGGCGGCGTCGATGCTGGCGCTGATGGACCGGCTGTTGGCCGAGCGCGAACTCACCATCCTCATCACCACCGGCACCGTGACCTCGGCCAAGCTGTTGGCGAGCCGCCACCGCCTGGACCGCGTCATCCACCAATTCGTGCCGCTGGACGTGCCGGCTTTTGTCGAGGCCTTCCTCGATCATTGGCGGCCCGATCTGGCGCTATGGGTCGAATCCGAGTTCTGGCCCAATTTGATCGGCGCGACGCGGGCGCGGAAAATTCCGCTGCTGCTGCTGAACGCGCGGATGTCGGCGCGCTCCTTCCATGGCTGGCGGCGGGTTCCGGGCGGGATCAAGCCGCTCCTGACCAGCTTCGATCTGTGCCTGGCGCAGGACCAGCTTCAGGCCGAGCGGCTGCGCCAACTCGGCGCCAAGCGCGTGCTGTCGGCCGGCAATCTCAAATTGGCGGCGGCGCCGCTGCCGGCGGCGGAGCCGGAATTGGCGCGGCTCTCGGGCCGGATCGCGGGCCGGCCGCTCTGGCTCGCCGCCTCGACTCACGACAACGAGGAAGACATCGCCGCCGCCGCCCACCGCCTCTTGAAGCGCGCCCATCCCGCGATCCTGACCGTGATCGTGCCGCGCCATCCGGCGCGCGCCGG
>JAATGI010000019.1 GCA_015654725.1 Rhodospirillales bacterium | reverse complement strand
CGGTCGATACCCGCGCCTATTTCACCGCCGCGACCATGGTCATCGCAGTGCCGACCGGCATCAAGATCTTCTCCTGGATCGCGACCATGTGGGGCGGCTCGATCGAATTCAAGACGCCGATGCTGTGGGCGATCGGATTCCTGTTTCTGTTCACGGTCGGCGGCGTCACCGGCGTGGTGCTGGCCAATGCCGGCGTCGATTTCGCGCTCCACAACACCTATTACGTGGTGGCGCATTTCCACTATGTGCTGAGCCTCGGCGCCGTGTTCGCGCTGTTCGCCGGCTTCTATTATTGGTTCGGCAAGATGTCCGGCAAGCAATACAACGAGACGCTCGGCAAGATTCATTTCTGGATGACGTTCATCGGCGTCAACCTGACCTTCTTCCCGATGCACTTCCTCGGCCTTGCCGGCATGCCGCGCCGCATCAGCGATTATCCCGACGCCTTCGCCGGCTGGAACATGGTGGCCTCGATCGGCTCCTTCATTTCGGCGGCGGCGACGCTGTTGTTCATCTTCATCGTGTTCCAGACGCTGCTTTACGGCAAACGGGTCGGCAATAATTATTGGGGCGAGGGCGCCACCACGCTCGAATGGACCGTGTCCTCGCCGCCGCCCTTCCATTCCTACGACGAACTGCCCGAAATCGGGCCCGTCTCCGCGCATGGGCATTGAGCGCGGGTGAGGAAATGAAATTGCCGTTCTCCTTATCGTCATTCCCGCGAAAGCGGGAACCCAGGGAAAGTGACGTGCTTTTGCCCTGGGTCCCTGCTTTCGCAGGGACGACGGTTTGAGTTGATGCCATGAGCGATTTGGCCGCTAGGTCCGGCACGCTTCATTCCGCCGCCAGCGCGGGCGCGGAGCCGCGCGACTATTGGCTGATTCTGAAACCGCGGGTGATGTCGCTTGTCGTGTTCACCGGCCTGGTCGGGCTGCTGCTCGCGCCGGTGCATTTGCACCCGCTCCAAGCCGTGATCGCGGTGTTGTGCATCGCCATCGGCTCCGGCGCGGCGGGCGCCCTCAATATGTGGTACGAGCGCGACATCGACGCGCTGATGACGCGAACCCGCGACCGGCCCTTGCCGGCGGGTCGCATGGCGCCGGGCGAGGCGCTCGGCTTCGGGGCGACGCTCGCCGTGGGCGCGGTCTTGATGATGGGGCTCGCCCTCAACTGGACCGCCGCGGTGCTCCTTGCCGCCGCGATCCTGTTCTATGTCTTCGTCTATACCATCGGCCTGAAGCGCCGCACGCCGCAGAACATCGTGATCGGCGGCGCCGCCGGGGCGTTCCCGCCGCTGATCGGCTGGGCGGCGGCCACGGGCACGGTCGGCTGGCTCCCGCTCATTCTATTCGCGCTGATCTTTTTCTGGACGCCGCCGCATTTCTGGTCGCTGGCCCTCTATCGCGCCGACGATTACGAAAAGGCCGGAATTCCGATGCTGCCGGTGGTGGCCGGCGCGCGCGCGACGCGGATTCAGATTCTGCTCTACACGGTTCTGCTCTGGCCGATTGCGCTGGCGCCGCTGCTCATAGGGGCCGCGGGATGGATTTACGGCGTCGCCGCCTTCGCCCTCAACCTCGCCTTCACCGGCTTGGCCGCGCGGCTCTTGATCGAGCGAGGCGACGGCGCCGCCCGCGTCATGTTCAAGTTTTCGCTGCTCTATCTCTTTCTATCCTTCGCCTTCCTGGTAATCGACCGTGCGCTGGCCTAGAGATGGCGCGGGACCTCGCCATGGACGAACGCCAGAAGCGGCAACGATCGCGCAACCTCGCGCTGTTGTGGATTCTGGTGGCGCTCGTCGTGCTGTTTTATTTCCTCGCCTGGGTTCGGGTCGGGAACACGCCATGAGAATGAGGGGCCGATGACCACCGAAACGAGCCACGACCTGCCGCACCACAAGCACCCCTATCATCTCGTCGATCCGAGCCCGTGGCCGATTGTCGGCGCCGCCGCGGCCGGGTCGATGGCGGCGGGCGGCGTGCTGTTCATGCACGGCTATGGCGTTTGGCTCTTGATCGTCGCCATGCTGGCCGTGCTCGGCGTCATGGCGGTGTGGTGGCGCGACGTCATTCGCGAAGCCCTTGTCGGCTATCACACCAAGGTGGTTCAGCTCGGCCTGCGCTACGGCATGCTGTTGTTCATCGCCTCCGAGGTGATGTTCTTCTTCGCCTTTTTCTGGGCGTTCTTCACCTCAAGCCTGTTCCCGGTCGGCGGCGTGTGGCCGCCCAAGGGCGTGCATCCGTTCAATCCGTTCGAGTTCCCGTTCCTCAACACCCTGATCCTGCTGTGTTCGGGGACCACTGTGACCTGGGCGCATCACGCGCTGTTGCAGAACGACCGCAAGGGGCTGGTCAACGGCCTGCTCGTGACCGTGATTCTCGGCCTCTGCTTCACCGGCTGCCAGGTCTATGAATACAGCAACGCGGCCTTCGGCTTCCGCGACGGCATCTATCCTTCGACCTTTTTCATGGCGACCGGCTTCCACGGTTTCCATGTCATTATCGGCACCACCTTCCTCGCGGTGTGCCTGTTCCGCGCGATGGCCGGGCAATTCAAGCCCGAGCAGCATTTCGGCTTCGAGGCCGCGGCCTGGTATTGGCATTTCGTCGATGTCGTGTGGCTGTTCCTGTTCATCTGCATTTATTGGTGGGGCGGCAGCGGCGCCACGTACGAATAGCGCCGCCTTTCATTTCTGGTTATCCGTCATTCCCGCGGAAGCGGGAATCCAGGGACACCGACACGTGTTCGCCCTGGGTCCCTGCATTCGCAGGGACGACGGAGCAGAGTTTCAACTTGATCGGATTCCGCTCTAGAGTCCGGCATGTCTCGCCGCCGCTCGCTCGTCTGGCCCAGCGTCTTTTCGCTGGCGATGCTGTGCCTGTTCCTCGGTCTCGGCACATGGCAGGTGCAGCGGCTTCATTGGAAGGAAGGGCTGATCGCCGCGCGCGCCGCCGCCGTGACCGCGCCGCCGGTTTCGCTGCCGCGCGATCTCGCCGAGGCCCGCGCCTTGGAGTTTCATCGCGTCGGCGCCAAGGGCACGTTCCAGCACGCGGCCGAGCTTTATCTCCAGGCCATCTCGAAGGACGGCGCGATCGGCTACCACATCGTGACACCGCTGTTGCTCGAGGACGGGCGGTTTTTGCTGGTCGATCGCGGCTTCGTGCCGGAGAACAGACGCGATCCGGCGACACGCTCGGCCAGCGCCGATCTCGGCGAGGTCATGGTCACCGGCCTGTTGCGCCTGCCGCCCGCCGGAAAGCCGTCCTGGTTTACGCCCGATAACGACGTGGCTGGCAATCATTGGTTCTATGTCGATCTCGCCGCGATGGCGGCGGCCGATCGCATCGACCGGGTGCTGCCCTTCTATCTCGATGCCGACGCCACGCCCAATGCCGGCGGCTATCCCGAGGGCGGGCAGACCAATCTCGATCTCCCCAACGATCATCTCCAATACGCCATCACCTGGTACGCACTGGCGGCGGCGATGCCGGTCCTTTATGTCTTCTGGATGCTGAAACTCCGCCGCGAGGGCAAGCCATGACCGCCAGCCCCTATCAGGCGCTCGAAGCGCGGTTCGCGCGGCTGGGCGCGGTGCGCGAGGCGCTGTCGGTGCTGAGTTGGGATGCCTCGACCAACATGCCCGAGGGCGGCGCCCAATCGCGCGGCGAACAGCTCGCCACGCTCAAGGTGATCGTGCATGACGGGCTGACCGATCCCGCTTTGTCCGATCTCCTGGCCGGCGCCGACGGGCAGAACGATCTCGATTCATGGCAGCGCGCCAATCTTGCCGAGATGCGGCTCGCGGTGAAGCGCGCGGCCGCGATGCCGGCCGATCTCGTCGCCGCTTTTTCCAAGGCCTGCACCGAATGCGAAATGACCTGGCGCAAGGCGCGGAAGCAAAGCGATTTCGCCGCCGTGCTGCCGGCCTTTGAAAAGGTCCTCGGCCTGGTTCGTGACGTGGGGGCGGCCAAAGCCGCGGTATTCGGCAAATCGCTTTACGACGCGCTCCTGGACGATTACGAGCCGGGCGGCGGCACCGCGACCATCGATCGGCTGTTCGCCGAACTGGCGGCGGTTCTGCCCGGCATGATCGACCGCGCGCTGACGCTGCAAGGCAAGCGTCCGGCGCCGCTGGCGCCGCCGGGCCCGTTTCCGGTCGCGGCGCAGCGCGCGCTCGGGGTCACGCTGATGGAGCGGCTCGGTTTCGATTTCGGCCATGGCCGGCTCGATATCAGCCTCCATCCCTTCACCGGCGGCACGCCGCAGGATGTACGCATCACCACGCGCTATGACGAAAAGGATTTTCGCCAGGCGCTGATGGGCGTGCTGCACGAGACCGGGCACGCGCTCTATGAGCTGGGCTTGCCGCGCGCCTGGGCGCGCCAGCCGGTGGGCGATGCGCGCGGCATGAGCATTCATGAGAGCCAATCGCTCTTGATCGAGATGCAGGTTTGCCGCGGCCGCGAATTCATGGCGTTTGCCGCGCCCCTGATCCGCGCGGCCTTCGGCGGCGAGGGGCCGGCTTGGGAGGCCGGGAATCTCTATCGCCTCGGCACCCGCGTCGAGCGCGGCTTCATCCGCGTCGATGCCGACGAGCTGACCTATCCGGCCCATGTCATGCTGCGCTACCGGCTCGAGCGCGCGCTGATCGCGGGCGACATGGCGCTCGCCGATCTGCCGCGCGAATGGAACCAGGGCATGCGCGAACTCTTGGGCGTGGTGCCGCCCAACGACGCGCTCGGCTGCTTGCAGGATATTCACTGGTATGACGGCGCTTGGGGCTATTTCCCGACCTATACGCTGGGCGCGATGAACGCGGCCCAATTGTTCCAGGCCGCGACCGCCGCCGATGCCGCGATCCTGCCTGGCATCGCGGCCGGCGATTTCGCGCCGCTGATGGCGTGGCTGCGCGCCAATGTCCATGGCAAGGCCTCCTCGCGTTCGACCGACCAGATCATGACCGAAGCCACCGGCCGGCCGTTGGAGACGGGTCCTTATTTGCGCCATCTGCGGGCGCGGTATCTTGAGGATTAACCCGTGATGCCTGTGCAATTGACGGCAAAGTGCCCCCGCCCCAACCATCCCCCGCGAGCGGGGGAGGGAAGAAAACGCGAAGCGTTTTCGGGTGGGGGCTTCGGCGGATCGATGTAAACAGGCAAAGGAGGCACTCTATGTCGGACATCATCGTGCCGCGCGGTCTCGACGCCGCTCGTCTGCAACATCTCAAGGCGACCATCGAGGCCGATATCGCTTCGGGCCGCTATCACGGCGCCGGCATCATTGTCGCCCGCGATGGCCGGATCGGGCTCCACGAAGCGCTGGGCCGCGTCCGTTCGACCAGCCAGAACCCGGTGCGCAAGGACTCGGTCTTTAGCCTGCTCTCCGTGACCAAGGCGATCACCAACGTGCTGGTGCTGCGCGCGATCGAGCGCGGCGAGTTGGGCCTGTTCACCAAAGTCTCGTCGCTGATCCCGGAGTTCAAAGGCAAGCCGCGCGACGAGATCACGGTTGAAAATTTGCTGACGCATCGCAGCGGGCTGCCGTGCGTCTACACGCCGCGGCCCGGCATGTATCTCGACCGGCTCGACGAAATCATTTCCGCGATCTGCTCCTCGGTCCATGGCATCGACGAGCCGGGAACGCGGGTGAATTATTCGCCGATGGTGGGCCATGCGCTCTTGGGCGAAATGCTGCGGCGGACCGATCCGGCGAAGCGCTCCTATCGCAAGATCGTCGAGGACGAGTTGTTCAAGCCGCTCGGCATGAAGGACAGCGCCATCGGCGTGCGCGCCGATCTCAAATCCCGTCACATCCCGCCGGAGATCCCGCCCGAATTCGCGGCGGTTCATCCCGGCTCGAGCAATCTCGGCACGCATGGCGCCTTCGAGGAGGAACATTCGGAAATGCCATGGGTCGGCGGCTTTGCGACCGTCGGCGACATGCACCGCTTCGCCGAAATGCTGCGGCGCGGCGGCGAAGTGGACGGCGCGCGCATTCTGTCGCCACGCATGATCGATGTCGCGACGCAGAACCGGACCGGCGATTTGCCGAACGAACTATTCAAGGCGCGTGGCCTGAGCCGAGGCTGGCGCCCGACGCCGGCCTATATCGGGCTTGGTTTCCAGCTCCGCGGCGAGGAATTGAGCCGCAGCATCTTCGGCACGCTGACCTCGCCGCGTACCTTCGGCAATCAGGGGGCCGGCAGCACGCTCTATTGGGTCGATCCCGAGCTCGGCGTCACCTTTGTCTGCCTCACGGTTCCCGTTCTCGACGACGGTGACAATATCGAGCGGTTTCAACGCCTGTCGGACATTGCGGTTTCCGCCGCCTTTTAGGCATGCGCGCCGTCCCCGTGTAGGCCCTCGCGGCGCCCGCTTGAAAACAGGCCCCGTCCGGGCCATTTGAAAACGCGCCCGTCGCCCGCCGGCGCGTCGGACAGATAGCCATTATATTTCAATAACTTAGTACGATCCTTGCGGCGCCCCCGGCGAGACGATAGGCTCGACGGCCTTTCTCCAAGGAATTCCGTTCGTGCATTACGTTAGCACCCGCGATGCCCGGCCCTGGCCCGAACGCGTTGAGTTCGATGACGTGCTCCTGCGCGGTCTCGCGCCGGACGGCGGACTCTATGTGCCCGAGCAATGGCCCGATTTCAGCCGCGAATTCGTGCGTTCCTTGCGCGGCAAGTCCTATGTCGAAATCGCCGCGCGGGTGATGGCGCCGTTTCTCGGCGGCACGCTGGCGCCGCCGCAATTGGAGCGCATCCTCGCCGCCGCCTATCGCGATTTCAATCACGAGGCGATCGCGCCGTTGCGGGAACTCGGGCCCGATCTGTGGCTCCTCGAACTGTTTCACGGGCCGACGCTCGCCTTCAAGGATTACGCCTTGCAGCTGGTGGGGCGCCTCTTTGACGAGGTGCTGTTGAAGCGCGGCGGCCGCGTCACCATTATCGGCGCCACCTCGGGCGATACCGGCTCGGCCGCGATCGAGGCCTGCCGCGACCGCGCAGCCTGCGACATCTTCATGCTCTATCCGGTGGGGCGCATTTCCGACGTGCAGCGGCGCCAGATGACCACGGTCGGCTCGCCCAACGCCCATGCCGTCGGCATCGAGGGCAGCTTCGACGATTGCCAGGATCTGGTGAAGGCGATGTTCGCCGACGCGGGCTTCCGCAACGCGCACAATCTGTCGGCGGTCAATTCGATCAACTGGGCGCGGATCATGGCGCAGACGATCTATTATTTCGTCGCCGCCCTGGCCCTGGGCGCGCCCGACCGGCCGGTGAGCTTCGCCGTGCCCACCGGCAATTTCGGCAATGTCTATGCCGCGCATGTGGCGCGGCTCATGGGCCTGCCGATCGCGCGCCTCGTCGTCGCCACCAACCGCAACGACATTCTGGCGCGCTACATCAAGGGCGGCACCATGGAGCTGCGCGCGGTCGAGCCGACCCTGTCGCCGAGCATGGATATCCAGGTCGCGAGCAATTTCGAGCGGCTGTTCTTCGACCTGAAGCAGCGCGACGCGCGCGCGGTGGGCGAGGCGATGCTGCGCTTCCGCGCCTCCGGCGCCTTGCCGGCCGGCGCGGTCGAGTGGCAGGAGGCGCGCAACCTGTTCGCCGCCTTCGCCAGCGACGACGAGGCGACGGTCGCCGAAATCGCCGG
>JAATGI010000007.1 GCA_015654725.1 Rhodospirillales bacterium | reverse complement strand
GCCCGCGCCGCCAGTGCCGGGCTGATCTGGTGCCGCCGCCGGCAACGACGCCAAATCGGCGTGGCGATAGAACAGCGCGACACCCGCGCCCAAGGCCAAGGCGAGCGCGACGCCCGCGGCCAGCCCGATATTGAGCAGCAGCGATGGCTGGTCTTGCGTCATCGATCCGCGAGCGGCGGCAACGGCGTGGCCCCCGGGGGCAACGCTGTGCGGTTGACGTTGAGCGTCATCGCCACCAGCCCGTAATAGCCGATCGTGCCGACGAGATCGACCACGGCCTGCATGTCGAACGCATCGCGTACCGCGGCGAAGGTGGCGTCGCCGACCTGCTTGCGTTCCAGCAATTCGGTGGCGAAGTCATAGATGACGACCTGCTCGCGATTAAGCGGCGGCCGGCGGCCCGCGGCGATGGCGTCGGGAATGGCGGGATCGAGTCCGGCCTTCAGCCCCATCTCGCGATGGGCGTACCACTCATATTGCGCGGTCCAGTGGCGGGCCACGACCAGAATGGCGAGCTCGCGCAGTTGCTGCGGCAACACGCTGTCGAAACGCACGTAAGCACCGAGACGCTGCGCCAGGTCGGCGATCCTGGGACTGTAAAGCAGAACCGGAAACGGCCCGCGCAGCGAACCGCGCGGCCCCGCCATGATGGCGTCGGCCACGCCGCGCTGTTCCGGCGTCATCTCGTCCGGCGCGAGCGGCTTGAACCGTTCTTGGCTCATCGGCGCGGCCCCTCCAAGGCGATAGGGGCGGGACTTTACCAGCCGGCAATCGCCGGTGGATGACGAAAATGCTCAGCCGGTTTTTTGCACGTGCTCGCCGGCGACACTCGGCGCCTGAGCCGCGGCGGTCTGCGTCGTCACCTGGGCCGGCTTATCGGCGCCGGCGCTTTCGTCGTCCTTCATGCCGGAGCGGAATGCCTTGATGCCCTTGGCGAAATCGCCCATCACGCGCGGCAGTTTGCCGGCGCCGAACAGCAGGACGACAATCGCCAACACGACGAGCCAATGAACGAGGCTGAAAGAACCCATGATACACTCCTGCCTGCGTCCCGAGAGTTGGGGACCGACCGTGCTTTGGCCAAGATGGCGCCGCTTGACCCGCCGAAAGTCAAGGGGATTCGCGCCGCGTTGCCGCGCGCGTCATGGTTAAGGGCCGGGTTCATCAAGCGTTAAGGCCTATCATGCGAACATCCTTTTCGCTTCCTGATGGCAATTGAAATCCTGATCGACGGCCCCCCTTGACCGCTACCGCCACGCTTCCGCCGCTGGATTCCGCCGTGCTCGGCGCCATCGCCGAGATCGAGCATTTGCGCGACTATGACCGCGGCATGTATCGCGATCTCGATGTCGGGCTGACGCTCGACTATATGCGCCGGCGTTTCGTGGTTCCGGTGTCGCGCCATATCGAGATCGGCCGCGCCACCATGCTCGATTGCGCCGCGGGATTCGGCTGGTTGTCGTTCGCCTATCTATTGGCCGGCGGCGAGCGCGCCATCCTCGCCGATTTGGACGGCGCGCGGCTCGCCGCCGCGCGCGACATCGCCCGCAGTCTCGGACTGCTGTAACGCTGCGAATTTCGTGTCGCGGCGCTCGCCGAAGCGGCCGGGCCGGACAGCGTCGATATCTTCGCCAGCGTCGAGACGCTCGAACATGTCGGGCGCGAGCAGGTCGGCGCCTCGGTGCGCGGCATCGCGCGGGCCGCGAGGCAGGCCGTCATCGTGACCACGCCCAATAATCTGTTTCCGATCGTGGCGCATGACACCGGCTTGCCACTCGCGCATTGGCTCCCGGCGGGGTTGCGTCATCGCTACGCGGCGGCGGCGGGACGGGTCCACGAGGACCATGGCAACCACTTTCTCCGGCCCTGGGATTTGGCGCCGTTGGCGGCCAAGTTCCACCCAGTCAGCACTTACCAGACCTTCGAATCCATCGGCGAGTTCGATAATTTCTTTCCCCATTACATGCCCTATGGGCGGCATGAGACGTATCGCTGCCGCGCCCGGCCGAAACCGGGTCAGCGGCTGCTGATGCTCACCCTGGCGACGCTGTTGCGGCGATATTCGTTCGCGCTGGCGCCCAACTTGGCGTCGGTCTGGATCCGCCGACACCAATAGCGGAGGCAAGAGCCGCCCCGGCCTCCGGCTCGACTTAGATCAATTGGATGGAGGCGGCTTCGCGGCCGCGGCGAGCCTGTGCCACCATCATGCGCACCGGTTGGCCGGGTTCGAGCGTGTCGATGCCGGAGCGGCGCAAGGCGGTGACATGGACGAAAATGTCCTTGCCGCCGTCGTTCGGCAAGATGAAGCCGAACCCACGCGCCGGGTCGTACCATTTCACCACGCCGTCGAGCGCCTCGGTAGGGCCGGTCGGCTCGTCGCCGTGATCGCGGTCGCGGCGCATGCCGCCGCCCCGGTCGCCGCGATCACCCCTGTCGCCACGATCACCCCTGTCGCCGCGGTCGCCGCGATCTCCCCGGTCGCCCCGATCTCCGCGCGGCGGGCGTGGTTGCGCGGTCCAAGCGT
>JAATGI010000419.1 GCA_015654725.1 Rhodospirillales bacterium | reverse complement strand
GCGCGCTCAAATTCAAGCCCGCCAACAATCGCCGCACCGCGACAAAGGGCCGGACATCCTCTTGCGGCGGGGGCGCATCCATCAGCATGGCGCTTTTGCCCCCGGCTTCCAGCCTGACATAGCGCCGGAACGAGGCATCGGCGGCGAGCGGCCGGCGCGCCGCACCGGCCCAGCCGGCTTGCGTCAGAAATTCCTCGATCAGCACGGCCCGTTCAGCCATGCGCGACACCGTCGAGCCAGGCCTGCCAACGCGGCGAACCGCCGAGCCGGGCGATTCGCGCCTCGGGCCGATCGCCCGGCGCCAAGCCGATCTCGAGCCGCTCTTTCGGCAACAGGCCCGCGATCCGCTCCGGCCACTCGATGAGCGCGATGCCGTCGGCGAAGGCGTCCTCGATGCCAAGCTCGAACGCGTCCTCGGCGCGTTCGAGCCGGTAGAGATCAAAATGCCAGACCGTGGGCCGGCCGTCGCAGGCATAGGTTTGCACTAGGGTGAAGGTCGGGCTCGGCACTTACTGGTCGCCGCATCCGAGCGCGCGGATGAAGGCACGGGCGAAGCTGGTCTTGCCGCTGCCGAGCGGGCCCGCGAGCGCGATCACGTCGCGTGCCTCGGCACGGGCCGCCAGAGAGGCCGCGAGCCGGCCGGTCGCCGCTTCGTCCCGCAAATATATTTCGAGATGCTTCATGCCCGCGCCGACTCATAGGCCGTTCGCCCGAGTCGGGGCAACAGCCGCGATCCGGCATTGCGCCCATACGCGCGCGCCGCCATGTTAGGGCCGAAAACGGGTGGAAGGCTCATGGAGCGCAGGGACGTCGCCATCATCGGCGCGGGGCCGGTCGGGCTGTTCGCGGTGTTCGAGTGCGGCATGCTGGGCCTCACCTGCCACGTCATCGACGTGCTCGACATGCCGGGCGGACAATGCGCCGCGCTCTACCCGGAGAAGCCGATCTTCGACATCCCCGGCTATCCCACCATCGGCGCGCAAGAGCTGGTGGAGCGGTTGGGCGAGCAGGCGGCGCCGTTCGCGCCGCTCTATCATTTCGGGCATCGCGTGGAAAAGCTCGCGGCCCTGGGCGAGCGCGGGTTCCGGCTGGAACTGGCGAACGGCGCGGCGGTCGAGGCGCGCGCCGTGATCGTCGCCGCCGGGGTTGGCGCCTTCGGCCCGAATCGGCCGCCGCTCGACGGCATCGAGCGGTATGAAGGCAAGAGCGTGTTTTATCTGGTGAAGCGGCGCGAGGATTTTCGCGGCCTCAAGGTGGTGATCGCCGGCGGCGGCGATTCCGCGATCGATTGGGCCCTGTCGCTGGCCGAGATCGCCGCGCGGGTGATGCTGGTTCATCGCCGCGACAAGTTCCGCGCCGCCCCGGAATCGGCCGCGCGGCTCAAGCGCCTCGCCGATGACGGCAAGATCGAGCTGGTGACGCCTTATCAGCTCCACGCGCTCGAAGGCGACGACGGGACGCTCAGCGCCGTTATCGTCGCCGATCTCGCCGGCCGCACGCGGCAACTCGCCGCCGACCGGCTGTTGCCGTTTTTCGGCCTGTCGATGAATCTGGGACCGATCGCGGAATGGGGCTTGGCCCTCGACCAGCATCACATCGCGGTCGATCCCGCGACCTGCGCCACCTCGGCGCCGGGAATATTCGCCATCGGCGACATCGCCAGCTACCGCGCCAAGCTCAAGCTCATCGTCACCGGCTTCGCCGAGGCGGCCCAGGCGGCGCGCGCGATCTTCCCGCTCGCGCGCCCCGGCGAGGCGCTGCATTTCCAATATTCCACGGTGACCGGCGTGCCGGGACGGCCGAGCTAAGCCATTCCCAACAACGCGGCCAGCCGCGCTCGGATATCCGCCAGGACCGGTTTGGTGACGCGCGATCCGGCAAAGGCGATCGGCCGCGCCTCGGTGTCGATGCTGCGAACATGACTCGTCAGGATCTCGCCCGAAACGCCGAGGCCGTCGGGCAGGACGACGCTAGTGCCGAAGGGCCGTACGCGCGACGTGATGGGGCAGACAATGGCGAAGCCGCTGGCGCGCCAAAAGGCGAGCGGCGATACGACCAGGGCGGGCCGCCGCCCCGATTGCTCGCGGCCGACGCGAGGATCGAAATCGATCCAGATCAGATCGCCGGCCTCGGGCTCGTAGGCGGGCGCTCTTCTTCCGCTCATTCCTCGCCGGCTTCGCGGCCGCGATCCGGCCCCCAATCGAAGGCTTCGCGCATCGCTCTCGGCGTCATGCCGGCCAGCAGTTCCTCGAGTTCGTACCGCGGTTTTGCCCGCGTGATCACGACGCGGCCCGACCTGGCCTCGATCTCGATATCGCTGCCCTCCGCGACGCCGGCTTTGTCGGCGATCTCACGGGGTATGCGAACCCCGAGACTATTGCCCCACCGGGCCACCCGCGCGCGCATCGAAAATCTCCCGGCAAACGTATATCCTATGTATATACGGAACGGGCGCGAAAATCAAGCCTTATCCAGCAGATAGCAGGTCGCCGCGGTGCCGACGCCGGGGACCGCGTCGAGCTCGATGTGGCCGCCATGCAACTCGATGATGCTTTTCGCCAGCGACAGGCCGAGGCCGGCGCCGCTGGTTCGCGTCGGCGCGGTGCCGCGGTCGAACTTGCCGAAGATACGGGCATGGTCTTCGACCGGTATGCCGGTGCCGGTGTCGGAGACGCTGAACGCGACGCCGGTTTCGGTCCGTCGCGCCGCCAGAGTCACCTCGCCCCCCGAACCGGTGAATTTGAGCGCGTTCGACAGGAGATTGAACAAGGCCTGGGTAAGCCGGCGCTTGTCGCCGCGAATGGCGCCGATATCGGCGGGGCAATCGAGGCGAAAGGTCAGGCCGCGCGCCCGCGCGCGCTCATGGCAAAGCGTGTGCAGGTTGAACATCAGCGCGTCGATATCGACCTCCTCGAGCTCGAGCGGCAGATAGCCGGCTTGAATAGTGGCGAGATCGAGAATGTCGTTGATGAGCGCGGTGAGCGTCCGCGCGCTGTCGAGAATGCCGGTGCCGTATTCGAGCTGGCGCGGGTTGAGCGCGCCGAAATATTGGTTGGTGAGCAGTTCGGCGAAGCCGACAATGACGTTCAAAGGCGTGCGCAACTCGTAGGAGACATTGGCGATGAATTCGCTTTTGAGGCGGTCGGCCGCTTCGAGCGCGTCGTTGCGTTCCTCGAGCGCGGCGGCAAGCCGGGTCGTGTCGGTGATGTCGAGATAGCTGAACAGCATGTTGCCGTCGGGAAGCGGCACCGCGCCGAATTGCAGGATCGATCCGTCGCCGCGCTCGATCCGCTCGTTGGCGGCGCCATAGGTCATGTGCCGGGCGACGAGCTGGCGCCGTCGCGCCGGCCAATCCTCGCCGCGATCCAAAAGCGGTCGCATCTTTTCGACGATCTCGCCGATATGCGGCTCGCCGGAAAATTCCGCGGGCGCGATCCGCCACAGCGTGGCAAAGGCCGGATTCCACAGCTTGAGCTTGCCGTCAGGGCCGAAGACGGCGATGCCCTCGCCGAGATTGTCGAGGGTTTCGCGTTGCACCTCGCTCAAGGTATTGACCGAGCGTTCGAGCGCCAGGCGGTCGGTCACGTCCTCATAGACGAAGATCAGGCCGCCGAAGGGATGTGGCGCCACCGCGAGGCGCAGCGTGCGGCCGTCGGGGAGATGCATCAGCTCCTGCTGCGGCGCGATCAGCGCGGTGAACAGGTCGAGGACACCGCGCTTATAGGCGCGGAAATCGACATGCTCGGGGAGGCGGCGTTGTTCCCGCAGCCGTTCCAGCACCTCTTCCATGCGGGGCGCGGCGCCGAGCCAGTCGGCATCGAGTTGCCACAGCGCGGCGAAGGTCCGGTTGAAGAAACCGAGCCGCGTGTCCGGCCCGTAGATCGCGATCGCCACGGCGAGATTTTGCAGGATTTCGGCGTGCGCTTCGGTATGGCGCGTGAGCTCGGACTGAAAGGATTCAAGAGCGGTGAAATCGCGCGCGAAGCCGACGACCTCATCGAGCCCGGCAAGCGGCGTCTCGGTGATCTCGAGAAAGCGCCGCGCCCCGCCGATCACGATGTGCTGGCTTTCGCGTTGCGCCACGCCCGTGGCCCTGGCGCGGGCCGCGAGGGCGCGGCCGTCGGCGCCCAAGACGCCGGCGGCAAGCTCGCGCTGGTTGGCGACCGCCGCCGCCTTGTTGGTCTCGACCGCCTGCGCGTAGGCCTGGTTCACGGCGAATAAACTCAAATCGCTTTTGCGGCGGCGCCAGACCGGCATGGACACGGCGTCGAGCACGTTGCCGACGGCGGTGACCCGGGCCAGCATGCCGCCGATCTGATCCGTGGCGACCTCGCGTTCGCGCTCGGCGACCGCGAG
>JAATGI010000372.1 GCA_015654725.1 Rhodospirillales bacterium | reverse complement strand
CCGCGGCGATGATGGTGCCGGGATCGGCGCCGATCACCACGGCGGCGGGCAGCGGCTCGGTCTTCTCCTCTTTCCAGCGGCGGTGATGCTGCGCCCCGCCGCGATGCGCGAGCCAGCGCATCAGCGTCGTGTCGCGCCCCGTCACCTGCATGCGGTAAATGCCGAGATTGTAATTGTACTCGCGGCTGTCGCCCGGTCCGCGCGTCACCACCAGCGGCCAGGTGATGAGCGGCGCCGGCTCGCCCGGCCAGCAGGTTTGAATCGGCAAGGCGCCGAGATCGATCTCGGCGCCGCGCAGCACCACTTCCTGGCACGGCGCGCTCGACACGCTCCGCGGCTTCATCGCCATCACGGTCCGGAGCAGCGGCAGCATCTCCAGCGCCTCGCGCCAGCCGCCGGGCGGCTCGGGCTGTTTCAGGAAGGCGAGGGTCTCGCCGATTTCGCGCAACTGGCCCGGCTCGCGGTCCATGCCCCAGGCGACGCGCTCCACCGTGCCGAAGAGGTTGGTCAGGACCGGCATGGCATAACGCCCGCCATCGGGCCGCGTCACATGCTCGAACAGCACCGCCGGCCCGCGCTCGGCGAGCAACCGGGTGTGAATCTCCGTGATCTCGAGCTGGTTCGAGACCGGGACCGCGACCCGCGTCAGGGCGCCCCGGTGTTCCAAATGCGCCATGAAGTCGCGCAGCGAGGCGTAAGGCATGAGATTTGCTTTTAAGATGGCCAGGTCGCGCCAATATAGAGGGCGCGCGGGATGGAGGCCAATTCGATGGCGAAATACTGGGTGGTGGGCGGCGAATACGCGGATACCAGCTTCAAGAAGCTGGCCAAGGGTGCCATCGAGGAGCGGCACGGACCCTATTCCAGCTATCGCGAGGCCTATCAGGCTTGGCAGTCGCGCGCCCGCGCCACGATCGACGATGCCTGCGTGCGTTTCCATATCGTCCAGGAAGGCGCCGGCTCCGACCACAAGCCCAAGACCAAGCTCCGCGCCACGGGATGATACGGCTCGCCTATTTCCCGCGCACCCGCTTCATCCGGTAGATCACGTCGTTGAGGCCGAAGATCGCCGTGTCGCGGTCGACGAGGTGGAAATCCATCTCGATATCGGCGTCGGCGCGCATACAGGCGAAATCGAGATTGACGATCCGGTCGCTGGTGAAGCCCAGCGCCTTGGCGTGGCCCTCGGGGTCGTCGCCGTCGAAGGCGCCCTGGAACAAATAGCCCGGCTCGACCGTCTTCACCTCGTAATGCGCCTTGCAACCGAACGGCGCTGGCGCTTCGAGCCGGTCCTTCTTGAAGGTGAAAATCGCGTGGGCGAATTTGGGGTCGATCTGCGGCGTGTAATTTGGGTCGTCGCGGTGCCAGGTCGCGACCTGGGCATCGACCACCTGCCAGGTGCCGGCGAACACGCCTTGCGCCGAGGCGGGCGCCGCGCCGAGGCAGAGCAACAATCCGAGCATGGCGATGACGCGCATTTTCCCCCTCAAATCAGGCGCCAGACCGAGGTTTCGCGCGTCGCGCGGTCCTCAAGATCGAGCGAGGTCGGCACTATATAGGAGGCGAGACGTTCGAGTCCGGTCTTCGGCAGATAGGCGCGGCCGGGATCGCCGAGCATGACAAACCTCGACTTTTCTAAACCCGTGCCCGGCGCGGCGCGTTCGGCGGCGCCGGCCAAAAGCCAGGGAAACAGCCGGTCCGCCAGCGGTTTCTCATAGGCCATGTCGCCGGCAAGAATGACGTCATGGGGTTGAGGTGCGGTGCTCAGAACGTCGCTGGTATGGATGCGAAAATTGCCGGAAGGTCGAGCCGACATCGCAATGCCGTTCAGGGCGGCGTTGAGGTCGATGGCGGTGGCCGCGAACGGGTCGATTTCGGCGGCGGTGACTTGCGCCGCTCCCGCCAGCGCCGCCGCGATCGCCGCGATGCCCGAACCGGCGCCGAGATCGAGCACGGTCTTGCCGCGCACAATCTCGGGCCGGTCCAAGATGTACCGCGCCAGCGCCTGCCCGCCCGGCCAGGCAAAGGCCCAATAAGGCGGCGGAAGCTGGGCGTGTTCGAGGCTTGCCTCGGTCGCGTGCCACAGCGGCGTCACCGCGCTCGCGAGATGGAGCTTGATCTCCGGCACCAGCGGCGCGCTCTCAATCGCCGTGTTGGCGCGGATGAACGCGGCATGATCGCTCACGCCCATTTGCTCAAGACGATCCCGATCAGCAGCGCCCAGGCCGCCCAGCGGTTGGATTTGAATTTGGCGAGGCAGTCGCCGGGATCGTCGGTATCGACCGCCGCCGCCTGCCACATCAGTTGCGCGGCAGCGAGCGCCAAGCCGACGTAATAAGGCAAGCCCAGCCCGGCCGTGCCGCCCGCCGCCACCCACAAAACCAGCGCCAAACCATAGAACAGATAAAGGAACGGCCGGGTTCGCGCGCCCAAGGCCAAGGCGGAAGATTTGACCCCGATCAGCGCATCGTCCTCTTTATCCTGGTGGGCGTAGATCGTGTCGTAGCCCAGGGTCCAGGCGATCCCGCCGGCATAAAGGAATGCCGCTGGCCAGGCGAGGCCGTCCGTGACCGCCGCCCAGCCCAACAGCGCGCCCCAATTGAAATTGAGGCCGAGGAAGAATTGCGGCCAATAGGTGATCCGCTTCATCAGCGGATAGGTCGCGATCAGCGCCAGCACGCCGATTCCCAACAGGATCGCGGTGCCGCTCATGCTGAACAGGATCGCGGCGCCGATGACGAGCTGCGCCGCCAGAAACCACAGCGCCTGCCGCACCGAAACCGCGCCGCTGGGGATCGGGCGGGTGGCGGTGCGGGCGACGCGCGCATCGAAATCGCGGTCGAGAATGTCGTTCAAGGTGCAGCCGGCGCCGCGCATGACGATGGCCCCGATGCCGAACAGGGCCATCAGCCGCCAATCGGGCCAGTGCGCCTCCGGCGCCGCCATCGCGATCGCCCACCAGCCCGGAAACAGCAACAGCCAAGTCCCGATCGGCCGGTCGAGCCGTACCAACCGGATATAAGGCCGCCACGCCGGCGGCGCCCATCGGTCGGTCAGATCGCCGCCGCGAATATCGCTCATGGTTCAAATCTAAAAGGAAATGAAAACATTCACCACCAAGGCACCAAGACGCCAAGAGAACGTGAATCTTCGTGCCTTGGTATCTTGGTGGTTCAAAGTTGGTATTCCCGCTTCGCGGAAACCGAATAAGGTCCCGCGCATGGCGTACACGCCCGTGACCCGTCTTCATGTCGATGCGCCGCTCGCCGAGGGCGCCGAGATCGCGCTCGACGCCAAGGCCGCGCATTACTTGAAGAACGTGCTGCGGCTCGGACCGGGCGCGCGCGTGGCGCTGTTCAACGGGCGCGATGGCGAATGGTGGGGCGAGGTGGCGCTGCTCGGCAAAAACGGCGGCACGGTTAGGCTTGGCGAGCAACGCCGCAAACCGCGGCCCGAACCCGATCTCTGGCTGGTGTTCGCGCCGGTGAAGCATGCGCGGATCGATTACATCGTGGAAAAAGCCACTGAGTTGGGCACGAGCGAAATCCGCCCGGTGATGACCGAGCGCACCAATGTCGCTCGCGTCAATCTCGATCGCCTCAAGGCCAATGCGCGCGAAGCGGCGGAGCAGACCGAGCGATTGACTCTCCCCGAAATCCACGCTCCCGAAAAGCTTGCCGATTTGCTCGCGTCCTGGCCGCGCGGGCGAAGTTTGCTCGTCTGCGATGAAAGCGGCACGGCGCCGCCGATCGCCGAGGCGCTGGCGAAACGCGCGCCCGGCCCTTGGGCGGTGCTGGTCGGGCCCGAAGGCGGTTTTGCCGATTCCGAACTTGACCTGTTGCGTAAACTCCCCTTTGTTTGCGCCGTCGGTTTGGGGCCGCGCGTGCTGCGCGCCGATACCGCGGCGATCGCCGCGCTCGCTCTGCTCCAGGCCATTCTCGGCGATTGGCGCGACGGTCGGGGGGCCTGACGCGCCGATCTCAAGGGGTAATTCCGAGTTTCATGTCAGGCCCTGCAGAAGCGGGTTATGCCCGCATCACCGATCGGCGCCAGCTGGTCGAATATCTCGAAGCCGGCTCCAAGCCGGCGAGCCAATGGCGCATCGGCACCGAGCACGAGAAATTCGTGTTTCGGCGCGAGGACCAT
>JAATGI010000172.1 GCA_015654725.1 Rhodospirillales bacterium | reverse complement strand
GCGCTCGCCGCCGTCGAACAAGCGGTCGCGGAACGGGCGCGGGCGGCATGAGCGATAAAGAGGCCGCACGCCGTTTTCAAGTGGTCGCCGCAATGAGCACGAACCGCCAGCTTGTGCCGAAATATCGCAGCAGATATAACGGGACATCGATTTGCGGCGCTGCCGAAGCAGCCGCTTAAACGGGAGGATCCGAAATGGCTCAAGGCAACGGCTATTCTTATACCCACACGATCGACGGCCAGAGCGAGGCGAGCGAGCGCGGCTTCGGCGTCATCAATCCGGCGACGGCCGAGGTTTTCGCGCAATGTCCCGACGCCTCGCGCGAACAGCTCGATCGCGCCGTCGCCGCCGCGCGCCGCGCGTTTCCTTCCTGGGCGGCCAAGAGCTTCGCCGAGCGTCGCGAGGCGATCGCCGCGTTCGCGCACGGCCTGGCGAAGCGCATCGACGAGATCGGCCCGGTCCTGACCCGCGAGCAGGGCAAGCCCGTCGGCCAGGCGAAATGGGAGATCGGCGGCGCGGTGCATGAGCTCGAGGCGATGTGCACCGAGGAGCTGACCTCCGAACTCGTCCGCAACGACGGCAAGCATCGCGTCGAGCTGGTCTATCATCCGATCGGCGTGGTCGGCGCGATCGCGCCGTGGAATTTTCCGATCATCCTCGCCGCGCACAAGATCGCGCACGGGCTTTACGCCGGCAACACGATGGTGCTGAAGCCGTCGCCCTACACCCCGCTCGCGACCTTGCTCATGGGCGAGGTGGCGCGCGACACGCTGCCGCGCGGCGTGCTCAACGTCCTCGCCGGCGGCAACGATCTCGGCCAATGGATGACCGAGCATCCCGGCATCGACCGCATCTCCTTCACCGGCTCGGTGCCGACCGGCAAGAAGGTGATGGCGAGTTCGTCGGGGACCTTGAAGCGTGTCACGCTCGAGCTCGGCGGCAACGATCCGGCGGTGATTTTGGAAGACGCGGACATCGCCGCCATCACGCCAAATATTTTCCGCGGCGCCTTCCTCAATGCCGGTCAGATCTGCATGGCGGTGAAACGCGTTTACGCGCCGGAAAAGCTCTATGAGCCGCTGGTCGAAGGCTTGACCAAGCTGGCGTTGTCGCACCGCGTCGGCGACGGCTTCGAGGATAATGTCGAGATGGGGCCGTTGCAGAACAAGATGCAGTTCGACAAGGTCAACGGCATTCTCGAAGACACCAAGCGGCATAAGGGCGCGCGCATCACCGCGGGCGGCCACACCCTCAACCGGCCCGGTTATTTCATCGCCCCGACCATCGTGGCGGACGCGAATGACGAGATGCGGCTCGTGCGCGAGGAGCAGTTCGGCCCGGTGCTGCCGGTGCTCAAATACAAGGATGTCGAGGACGCGATCCGGCGCGCCAACGACACGCGCTTCGGCCTGTGCGCCTCGGTCTGGACCTCGGATTTTGAGCGCGGCGCCGAAGTCGCGAAGCGGATCGAGGCCGGTACCGTTTGGGTCAATCACCATGTTGGCAGCGAGGCCGATATGCCGTTCGGCGGCTTCAAGGAATCCGGCGTCGGCCGCGAGCTCGGCCATATGGGCCTGGTCTCCTATATGGAAGTGCAGGCGATCAAGGTTCCCGTGGCCTGATCCGTGGCGAGGGGCGCGCCGTCGGCGCGCCCCAACATCCCGGTCGTTGCGCGCGATCACGCCCGTTCATAGAGTAGGGCGGGATCGCGAGGGGTAAACGGCCGGCCATGCTGTTCTTGACTGCCCAACCGTTATGGCTGTCCGCCACGATCCTGGTCGGCTTCGGGACGCTGCTCGGCATGGCCGGCACGGTTCTCGTCCGCCGCCGCATCGGCCTCGAACGGCTCCGCACCAACAACGAAGTCGCTGGCTTCAAATTCGCCACCCTCGGCGTGCTCTACGCCGTGATGCTCGCCTTCGCGGTGGTGGTGGTGTGGGAGAAGTTCGACGACGCCGAAAATGCCGTCGCGACCGAAGCCGGCGCCGCGACGACGGTCTATCGCCTGGCGGCGGGGATCGGCGACAAGCCCGGGGCGGCGGTTCGCGATCACATGACCGCTTACCTCACCTCCGCCATCGCCGAGGACTGGCCCGCCATGGAACGCGGCAAGGCGAGCCCGGCCACGACCCGCGCGCTCGACGACATTTACGCCGCGGCCTTGACCTTCGGCCCTGCCGATCTTCGCGGCGCCAGCGCCATGAGCGAGATACTGCACCAGCTCGACGCCGTGACCGAGGCGCGCCGCGACCGGCTGGTGATGGCCTCCGGCATCGTCCCCGGCGTCGTTTGGATCGTGCT
>JAATGI010000451.1 GCA_015654725.1 Rhodospirillales bacterium | reverse complement strand
GCTTGGCCAGCACCTCGGTGGCGCCCAAGGCCTGCGCCATGCGCAGGTAATTCCCGCCCGAGCCGTGACCGCCGCCGGAGACAGCGATCACCGGCAGGGTCGCATGCTGTTCGCGGATTTCGCGGATGGTCTCGATCCCTTCCTTCACCGGCATGATGATGTCGGTGATGACGAGGTCGATCTTCCGGCCCTCCAGCGCCTTGATGCCCTTTTCGCCGTCCGGCGCGCGCACCACCTCATAGCCGCCGCCTTGCAGCATGCGCTCGACGGTGAAGGCGACGAGCGGATCGTCGTCGATAAGCAGAATGGTCGCGGCCAAGTCGTCCTCTGGCGTCGAAGGATCGTCGGGTCCAGCCCGTCATGTTATGGTTGCCGCGCGACATGACAAGTGCAAGCGCTACTTTGGCGATCGATCGGCGCCCGAGGCTTGGGCCGAGTGCGACCGCATGACACGGCTCACCCCATGACCGAAATCGACCGCGTCATTCAATTGCTGGCGAAGCTGCCGGGGCTGGGGCCGCGCTCGGCGCGCCGCGCCGCGCTGTTCCTGTTCAAGCGGCGCGAGAGCCTGCTCCTGCCCTTGGCCCAGGCCCTGGCCGAGTCGGCCGAGCGGGTCCGCGCCTGCGGCAATTGCGGCAATCTCGACACCGTCGATCCGTGCGAAATTTGCGCCGATGGCCGGCGCGACGGCCGGCGCATCTGCGTGGTCGAGGACGTCGCCGATCTGTGGGCGATCGAGCGCAGCGGCGCCTTTTCCGGCGGCTATCACGTCCTGGGCGGCACGCTTTCGGCGCTCGAAGGCGTCGGGCCGGACGAGCTTCGGATCGAGCCGCTCGTCGCCCGGATCGCGCGCGAGGGCGTGGCCGAAATCATCCTCGCCCTGAGCACCACGGTCGAGGGCCAGACCACGGCGCATTACCTGGCCGACCGGCTTGGCCCCTCCGGCGTCGCGGTGACGCGGCTCGCCCATGGCGTGCCGATGGGCGGCGAGCTCGATTATCTCGATGAGGGCACGCTCGCGGCCGCGCTCGCCGCGCGCCGGCCGATGCAAGAGCGTTAACTGCTATTCTTCGAGCCGGGGCGGATCGAAGGGCAACTCCTCGGCTTGGCCTTCGATCACGGTATCTTCGGTGTGGACAATGAAGGCGGGGAGATTGCCCGGCACCGGCTTGCCCTCGATGCCGAGGCCGGCCACATTCCGGGCGCGGGGAAGCAGCGTGCGATTGGCGGAGCGGCTGAAATCGTCGAAACTTTCCGCCGCCCGTTTCAGATTCTTGCCGACATCGGCCGCCTTGCCCAAGGCGATGGCAATTCCATCCAAGAGCTTTCCGGTTCTCTTGATGATTTCCTCGTGGTTCTCGACCCGCCGCAAAAGCTTGATTTCCGCCGCCGCCAAAGACAGCGCGCAATAGAGCACATCGGGTCCCCCAACAATGATGCCGGCGCCGCGCGCCCGTTCGCGAAACGACGCGTCGGCATGGGCGAGCTTCTCCATCGCGGCGTCGTTGGGGAGAAACATCATCATATGAACACGTGCCGGCTTGTCGCCACGTCCGGCCTCGCGCTGGGCCGCGAAGATCGCGGAACGGTAATCTTTATCGGAAAGCGACCGCAGATGAAGGTTCATCGTGCGTTTGAGATTTTCGTACGCGGCGGCTTCTTCCTCCGTACCCTCGGCGCGCGCGATCTCCAGGAGGAATTTCGACGCCTTGCAGTCGATGACCAAAAGGGTGTCGGGAGCCGGAAAAATCACCGCGTCCGGCCGCAGACGCTTTCCGGTTTCCTCGTCTTCGGTGGTGTATTGGAGAACGAAGTCGCGCGGGGACTCGAGACCGAAGGCCTTTAACGTGTTCGCGAGGCCGACCTGGGCCATCTCGCCGGCGCCGCCCGGACTTTCCAGCGCTCGGAGCAACGTCCCGACGGTCGCGTCCGTGCCTTGCAGTTGACTCTGAAGGCCCGCGACAAGATTGGCGATACCGCCGACCTCCTTCAGCAGGCCGGCGCTGGTGTCGCGCACGAGATTCTTTGCCGCTTCCTTCGCCGCCTCGTTTTCGCGCTTG
>JAATGI010000018.1 GCA_015654725.1 Rhodospirillales bacterium | reverse complement strand
GGTGACGCCCGAGCCGGTGACGCCCGCGCTGCCGGTCATATGGAAATATGACCGGATTCGGCCCTTTATCGAGCGCGCCGGCACGCTCATCACCGCCGCCGAGGCCGAGCGCCGGGTGCTGGTGCTGGAAAATCCCGGCCTCAAGGGCCAATCCTCGATCACCCACTCGCTGTTCGCGGGGCTGCAGCTCATCCTGCCAGGCGAGGTCGCGCGCGCCCATCGCCATGCCGCCTCGGCCTTGCGCTTCATCCTGGAAGGGAGCGGCGCCTATACCGCGGTCGATGGCGAGCGCACTTATATGAAGCCGGGCGATTTCGTCATCACCCCGTCCTGGACCTTCCACGATCACGGCAACACCAGCGATACGCCGATGGTCTGGCTCGACGGCCTCGATGTGCCGATCGTCAATCTCCTGGACACGAGCTTCCTCGAACGCACCGCCGCCGAGAGCCAGAACGAAACCCGCCAGCCCGGCGATTCGCTGGCGCGGTTTGGCTCCGGCCTGATGCCGGTCGATTGGAAACCCAAGACCCGAACCTCGCCGGTCTTCACTTATCCTTACGAACGGACGCGGGAAGCGCTGGAGACGATGAAGCGCGAGCAGGACTGGGACCCGGTCCACGGCCTCAAGCTCAAATTCGTCAATCCGGCCAATGGCGATCACGCCATGCCGACGATCGCGACCTTCATGCAATTGCTGCCCAAGGAATTCGCCACCGCCCCTTACCGCGCGACCGACAGCATGGTTTATGTCTGCGTCGAGGGCCGCGGCATGACCCATATCGGCGACCAGTTCTTCGCCTGGGGCCCACGCGATATTTTCGTGGTGCCGAGCTGGCATCGGCACTTTCACCGCGCCGAACTCGACTCCGTGCTGTTCAGCTTCTCCGACCGGCCGGTGCAGGAAAAGCTCGATCTCTGGCGCGAGGATCGGGGAAATCATTGATCCTGCGCACCGAACGGCTTCATCTTCGCCCGCTCACGGTCGAGGACGCGCCGGCCCTGTTCGCGGCGCGCGGCGATCCTAACGTGCGCGACGGCGAGCGGCGCGATTGCCTGGTCTATGGCCGGCTGCGCGACGGCACCGCCTCCATCGCCTTGGCGATGGTCTAGTCGCTCCCAGGCAGAAAACAGCAGACTCATGGCCATCACGATCGCGACCTGGAATATCAATTCGGTGCGATTCCGAGTCGATGCCGTGAGGAAATTCCTGCTCGAAGCCGATCCGGACGTGCTCTGCCTCCAGGAGACCAAGACGCCCGACGAATTTTTTCCGCGCGAGGCGTTCGCGGCGCTCGGCTACGAGCATCAGTTGGTTCACGGCATGAAATCCTATAACGGCGTCGCCGTGATTTCGCGCCTTCCGTTCGACGGCCACGGCACGCAAAGCTGGTGCGAGCGCGCCGATTGCCGCCACGGCCATGTCATGCTCAAGGGCGGGATCGAGCTGCATAATCTTTATGTACCGGCAGGCGGCGACATTCCCGATCCCGCCGAAAATCCGAAATTCAAGCACAAGCTCCAATTCCTCGACGAGATCGCCGCGTGGTTTTCACAGGAGCGCCGCGCAGCCAACCCGATGATCCTGGTCGGCGATCTCAACGTCGCGCCCCTGCAAAACGATGTCTGGTCGCACAAGCAACTGCTCAAGGTGGTGAGCCACACGCCGGTCGAGGTCGAGAAGCTCGGCAAATTGCGCAAGGCAGCCAAGTTCGTCGATGCGGTGCGGCATTTCGTGCCCGCGAGCGAGAAGCTCTATACGTGGTGGAGCTATCGCGCCAACGATTGGGCCGCGTCCGACCGCGGCCGCCGCCTCGACCATATCTGGATCACGCCGCCGCTGAAGGAGCGGCTCATCGGCGCCACGGTACATCGCGAGGCGCGCGGCTGGGAATTGGCCTCGGACCATGTGCCGGTGGTGATGCGGTTGAAGAGTTAGCGGCGGCAACCCGCGCGAAAATCGATAACCCTACCCCGCCTGATACATGTGAAAGCGACCGGGGCCGATGGTGCTCGGCAACGGCAAGTCGGTCCAGCCCGGCACGCCGACCGCTTTTTCGCTCACGATCACCGCGCCGGGCGCCAGGAGCGGCGCCAGAAGGGGTGCCACTTCGCCCGCGAGCCGCGCCGGGTTGGTCACGGGAAAATTCAGCACCGCCAGCGCCGCCGACCGCTTGAGCCGGTCCCAGGCGAGCGGCAGGGTCGTCACCGGATCGCCCAGCACCACGCGCTCCGACGGCAATTCCAGCATCACCTCGGCATCGACGGAGCGGTCGAAGATCATGATCTCGCGCCGCGGCAGGACGGCGCAGAGATGATGGTAGGCACCGCCGTCGCCGAACCCGACCAGGATCGCCGGGCCGGGCGTTTTGCCGATCCACTCCGCCGCGCGGTCGAGGCAGGAACGCTGCGCCATCAAACGCCGGATCAATTCATCGAGCGCGCTCACCCTCGATTCATCCGGTTTTGGACCAAGTCATTGACCACCGCCGGGTCGGCCAAGGTGGTGGTGTCGCCGAGCTGGTAATGCTCGTTGGCCGCGATCTTACGCAGGATGCGGCGCATGATCTTGCCCGAGCGGGTCTTGGGTAGGCCCGGCGCCCATTGGATCAAGTCCGGCGTCGCGATCGGCCCGATCTCCTTGCGGACAAATCCCACCAACTCCTTGCGCAAGGCGTCGCTCGGCTCGATCCCGACTTTGAGCGTGACATAGGCGTAAATGCCCTGGCCCTTGATGTCGTGCGGGTAGCCGACCACGGCGGCCTCGGCGACCTTGGGGTGGGCGACGAGGGCGCTTTCAATTTCCATGGTGCCGAGGCGATGTCCGCTGACGTTAATGACGTCGTCGACGCGACCCATGAGCCAGAAGTAGCCGTCTTCATCGCGCCGTGCGCCGTCGCCGGTGAAGTAGGCGCCGGGGACTTCGGAGAAGTAAGCCTGCTGGTAGCGCTCGGGATCGTTGTAGATGGTGCGCGCCATGGCGGGCCAGGGCTTGCGAATGACGAGCAGGCCGCCCTGCCCGTCGGGAACGGGCGCGCCCTCTTTTGTAACGACCTCGGGCACGATTCCGAAAAAGGGCAGGGTAGCGGAGCCGGGCTTGGTGGGCACGGCGCCGGGCACGGGAGCGATCATGATGGACCCGGTTTCGGTCTGCCACCAGGTGTCGACGATGGGGCAGCGTTCCTTGCCGATCTCGCGGTGGTACCACATCCAGGCTTCGGGGTTGATAGGTTCGCCCACGGTGCCGAGCAGGCGCAGCGAGGCTAGCGAATGCTTGCGCACAAAGGAGTCGCCCCACTTGATAAAGGCGCGGATGGCGGTGGGTGCAGTGTAGAAGACGGTCACCTGGTGATCGTCGATGATCTTCCAGAAGCGGTCGTTTTCAGGCCAGTTGGGCGCGCCCTCGTAGAGTAGGACGGTCGCGCCGTTGCTGAGCGGGCCGTAGACGACGTAGCT
>JAATGI010000252.1 GCA_015654725.1 Rhodospirillales bacterium | reverse complement strand
CTTGATGCAGATCATGCCGGAAACCGCGCGCGCGATCGCGGCGCGCGCCGGCGTGTCGGCGCGGGCGCTGGACCGCGACGCGCTCGCCGATCCCGAGATCAATCTCGCCCTGGCGCAGGAATATATTCTCGAACTGCTCAATGACGACCGCATCCAGGGCAATCTTCTGTTCGCCGCCGCCGCCTATAATTGCGGGCCCAGCGTGTTGCCGAAACTTCGCGCCGAAGCCGCTCTTCGCCGCGATCCGCTGCTGTTCCTCGAGGGCATCGCCAACAACGAGACCCGCAATTTCGTCGAGCATGTGTTGACCAATTACTGGATCTACCGGATGCGGCTCGAACAGCCGACACCCGATCTCGACGCGCTTGCCGCTGGCCGTTGGCCGACCTATACCGCTCAAGACAATCGAGCGGACCGCCATGCCGACAATCGATGAATCGCGCCCGTTTCTGCCGGTCAACATCGCCGTCCTAACCGTTTCCGACACGCGCACCGAAGCCGACGACAAATCCGGCGCGACCCTCGCCGGCCTCGCCGCCGAGGCCGGCCATCGCGTCGTCGCGCGCAAGATCGTGCGCGACGACAAGGCCGCGATCGTGGCGCAGCTCAAAAGCTGGATCGCCGACCGCGAGATCGATGTCGTGATCGCGACCGGCGGCACCGGCGTCACCGGCCGCGACGTGACACCCGAGGCGTTCCACTCGGTTTACGAGAAAGAGATCGCCGGCTTCGGCGAGCTGTTCCGCTTTTTGTCCTATCAAAAAATCGGCACCTCGACGATCCAGAGCCGGGCCACGGCGGGGGTGGCGGGTGGGACGTATCTGTTCGCGCTGCCCGGTTCGCCGGGCGCCTGCCGCGACGGCTGGGACATCATCAAGGATCAGCTCGACAACCGGCTCCGGCCCTGCAACCTGGTCGAGCTTATGCCCCGCCTTCAGGAACATTTACGATAGAACATTAAAGCAGCGGGCTTCAAATCGACTAAGCTATTGCAATAGCATGCCATTTGTATCTATGTTCTTATTATGTTCTATAGGTAAATATATGGTTAACGCATGCCCGAGCCTGCATCGCCTTCATCGCAAAAGGGCCGCGGCGCCAGCGGCAACGAGTCCGGCCGCTTCGAGCGCGAGCGCCGCGAAGCCTTCGACGATGGCTGGGGCACGGCCGACGAACCGCCGGCCCGGCTCGACACCACCTACACGCGCGACCGCGCCAAGACCATTCTCGCGCGCAACGATTCGCCCGACATTCCCTTCGACCGCTCGATCAATCCCTATCGCGGCTGCGAGCATGGCTGCATCTATTGCTTCGCGCGCCCGACCCATGCCTATCTCGGCTTGTCGCCCGGTCTCGATTTCGAAAGCCGGATTTTCGTCAAGGAGGACGCGCCCGAATTATTGCGGGCGGAATTGGCGCGGCCGTCCTACACCGTGCGCACCATCGCGCTCGGCTCCAATACCGATCCCTATCAGCCGGCCGAGCGTAAATTCGGCCTGACCCGGCGCATTCTCGACGTGCTGCTGGAGCTGCGCCATCCGGTCAGCATCGTCACCAAATCCGCGCTGGTCGCGCGCGACATCGATCTGCTCGCGGAAATGGCGCAGTTGCGGCTTGCCTCGGTCGCGATCTCGCTGACCACGCTCGACCGGAAATTGGCGCGCGCGATGGAGCCGCGCGCCGCGACACCGCAGCGCCGCCTCGACACGATGCGGTTGCTCGCCAATGCCGGCATCCCGGTCTGCGTGCTGGCCTCGCCGATGATCCCGGCGCTCAACGACAGCGAGCTCGACGCCATTCTCGACGCGGCATCCGCGCATGGCGCCCAGGCGGCGGGCACGATCCTGTTGCGCCTGCCCTTGGAACTCGGGCCGCTGTTCGAGGATTGGCTCAACCGCCATTTCCCCGACCGGGCCAAGCATGTGCTGTCGCTCATTCGCCAGGCGCGCGGCGGCAAAATCTATGTCGCCGAATGGGGCACACGCATGACCGGCACCGGTCCTTACGCCGATTTACTCCGGCTGCGGTTCGAGAAGGCATGCCGCCGCCTCGGCCTCAATCAGCGCCGCTCCGCCTTCGAACTCGACAAGACCCAGTTCCGCAAGCCGGCGAAGGTGGTGGATCAGCTGAACTTGCTTTGAGCCGAACGAGTCGCGCTTGCCCTTCGGGGCGCGCCCATGTCACCTAGTGGATCGAATCTAACACTTGGTGCCCGCGTTTGACGGCGGCGATGATTTTGTCGGGATCGGCGGTCCAGGTGAAGGGCTTTGGCATCTGATTTGTCTCGGCCAGGAATCGGTTGATAGCGGCCTAGAGATCGACAACGGAGAGGAAGACGCCGCGCTTCAATCGTCGCTTGGAGAGCTTGGCGAAGAAGCCTTCCACGGCATTGAGCCACGAGCACGAGGTCGGGGTGAAGTGGAAGGCGAAGCGTCGGTGCCGACCGAGCCAGG
>JAATGI010000169.1 GCA_015654725.1 Rhodospirillales bacterium | reverse complement strand
GACGGTGTCGCCGACGCGGATGTCCTTGCGCGCGATGTCGTCCTCGTTGTGCAGCGTCGCCCGCCGCACCACGACGCCGCCGATGGTGATCGGCTCGAGCACGGCGAATGGGGTCAACGTGCCGGTGCGCCCGACATTGATGCCGATCTCTCGCAGCAGAGTCTGGCCCTGCTCGGCGGGGAACTTGTGAGCGAGCGCCCAGCGCGGCGCGCGCGCGGCGAAACCGAGCCGCTCCTGAAGTTTCAGGTCGTTCACCTTGTAGACGACGCCGTCGATGTCGTAGGGCAGGGACGCCCGCTGCCCCGCGATGTCGCGATGAAACGCCAGCGCTTCGTCGACGCCACGGCACAGTTTCGATAGCGGATTAACGGTCAGACCCCAGCGCAGGAAACAGGCGAGCGCCTCCCAATGGCTCGCGGCGAACTCGGCGCTGCTCTCGCCCCAGGCATAGGCGAAAAAATGCAGCGGCCGCGAGGCGGTGATCGATGGATCGAGCTGCCGCACCGAACCGGCGGCGGAGTTGCGCGGGTTGGCGAATACCGGCTCGCCGGCCTTTTCGCGCTCGGCGTTGAGGGCGAGAAAACCGTCGCGGTCCATATAGACTTCGCCGCGCACCTCCAAGATCGCTGGCCAGTCTCGGCCGAGCAGCTTTTTCGGGATGGAGCCGATGGTCCGGAGGTTGGCGGTGATGTCTTCGCCCGTCACGCCGTCGCCGCGCGTCGCGCCGAGAACGAGTTTTCCTTGTTCGTAACGCAGCGATGCCGACAGCCCATCGATCTTGGGCTCGGCGGCGATCTCCATGTTGACCGGGTCCACCCGCGCCAAATCCTGGGCGGCGCGAAAAAAATTGCGCATGCGTTGGAAAAAGGCGCGAACGTCGTCGTCGTCGAAGGCATTGTCGAGCGACAGCATCGGCTTGGCGTGAACCACCTTGGCGAAGCCGCCGGAGGGCGCGGCGCCAACGCGGCGGCTGGGGCTGTCGGCGCGGACGAGGTCGGGAAAGCGCGCCTCGATGGCGTCGTTGCGCCGGCGCAACGCGTCATAATCGGCGTCGGAAATCTCGGGCGCGTCGTGCTGGTGATAAAGCCGGTCGTGATGCGCAATCGCATTGGCGAGCCGTTTGAGTTCCGCCTTCGCCTCTTTTTCCGCGAGCGCCTCGACCGGACGCGCATCGCCGGTCGCGGCGCGGCTCACGCGCGCACCCCCGCCATCAGACTGTCGGCCGCCGCGCGGGCCGCCGGCGTGACCGTGCTCCCCGCCAGCATGCGCGCGATTTCCTCGCGCCGCTCCTGGGGACCGAGAAGTTCGACGGTGGTGATCGTGTCCTTACCCTTGCTCGCCTTGGTGACGCGCCAATGGCTGCCGCCGACCGCGGCCACCTGGGGCGAGTGGGTCACGACGAGAATCTGCATGTCGCTGGCGAGCCGGCGCAGCCGTTCGCCGACCGCGGCGGCGGTGGCGCCGCCGACGCCGCTATCGACCTCGTCAAACACGATGGTCGGCACCGGCATCGCCTTCGAGAGCACGAGCTTGAGCGCGAGCATGAAACGCGACAGCTCGCCACCGGACGCGATCTTCGCCAGCGGCCCCGCCGGCGCGCCCTTATTGGTGGCGACCTCGAAATGCACGCGCTCGCGGCCGGATGGGCCCCAATCCGCCTCGTCGAGCGGGGTCAGCACGGTGGCGAAGCGCGCGGCCTCCAATTTCAAGGGCGGCAGCTCGCGCATCACCGCCTGATCGAGCCGCTTGGCCGCGCGCTTGCGCTCGACCGCGACGGCTTCGGCCCAATAGAGATATTTCTCGCGGGCCTCGTTTTCGTCCCGCTTCAGCCGCAAAATCGTGTCGCCGCCATCCTCGATCAGCGCGAGCTTCGCCGTGATGTCGGCGCCGAGATCGGCCAAGGCGTCGACCCCGACGCCGTGCTTGCGGGCGAGCGCCCGCAGCGCGAACAGCCGTTCCTCGATGGCTTCGAGACTGGCGGAATCGCGATCGAGCTCCCGCGCCGCACGCTCGACCAGCGCGCTCGCCTCGCGGGTTTCGATCGCGGCGCGTTCGAGGGCGGCGATGGCGGCGTCGAGCCGTTGCCCCGCTTTGTCGCGAATGCGTTCGAGTTGGCGCCCCGCGGTATTGAGCGCTCGCTCGGCGCCTTCGCCCTGAAGGGCATTAAGCGTCGCGTCGAGCGCTTCGGCGATGCGCTCCCTGTTCATGCGCAGGGCACGCTCCTCGGCAAGTTGGGTTACCTCGCCCGGCTTGGGCGCGAGCGCCGCGATCTCGTCGCGGGCGTGGCGCAGCATCGCCTCCTCGCCGCGCGCCGCCAGCAATCTCGCCTCGGCTTCGGCGTGCCGGGCCATCGCCTCGCGCCAGCGGCGCCACGCCTCGCCGACCTCGCTGGCTTCGCGGCGGTGGCCGCCATAGGCGTCGAGGGTGTCGCGATGGGTCGATTGATCCAACAGGCCGTGCTGCTCGAACTGGCCGTGAATCTCGACGAGACGCTCGCCGATCCGGCTCAATAGGCCGACGCTCGCCGGCTGATCGTCGATGAAGGCGCGGCTGCGGCCATCGGCGCCGACGACGCGCCGGAGCACGAGCCGCTCGCCGACATCGTCGAAGCCCGCCTCGCCAAGCAACGCCTTCACCGGATGGTCGGGGCCGAGCGCGAATTCCGCGGTGGCCACGGCTTGGGCGGCGCCGGCGCGCACCAACCCGCTTTCCGCGCGCATGCCGAGCGCCAGGCCCAGCGCGTCGAGCAGGATCGACTTGCCGGCGCCGGTCTCGCCCGTCAGGACGCACAGGCCGTCGCGGAAGGCGAGATCGAGCCGGTCGATCAGGACCACGTCGCGAATCGCGAGATTAAGAAGCATCCGGTGCCGGCTTCAGGACGTTGCGTTGCCGGAAATGATAGCGGCGCCGCCGGAGTCAGACCAGAGGTGGACGGCTCAGAAGATCCAGTTCACCACTTCGCCGAACCAGCCAGGCGAGGCGGTCCCGGTCGTTCTGCCGGTTAATAGCGCATAGGCCGACCCGTACCAGGCGCTGCCGGGATAGTTATAGCCCAGCACCGCCGCGGTCTTTTGCGCCTCGTCTTGGAGGCCGAGCGCCAAGTAGCATTCGGTCAAACGCTCCAGCGCCTCGGGCACATGGGTCGTGGTCTGAAATTTGTCGACCACGGTCCGGAAACGATTGATCGCCGCGAGGTAGGATTTTTGCCGCTCGTAGAAACGCCCGATCTCCATTTCCTTGCCGGCGAGATGGTCGCGCGCCAGATCGATCTTGAGCCGCGCATCGCGGCCATAGCGCGAATCGGGGAAGCGCCGCACCACCTCGGCCAACGCGGACATGGCGAGTTCGGTGGTTCTTTGATCGCGGCCGACATCGGCGATTTGGACGTAATAATCGAGCGCCTTGAGATAATAAGCGTAGGCGACGTCGCGATGGCCGGGATGGAGCTGGATGAACCGGTCGGCGGCGACGATCGATTCGTCGTATTTGTCGTTTTGGTAGAGCGCGTAGGCCGACATGAGCTGGGCCTTGGTTGCCCACACCGAATAGGGGTGCTGGCGATCGACCTCGTCGAATTGCTTGTCGGCCCGGTCCCACTGCCCCGCCGCGAGCGAATTCATGCCGTTGTTGTAAAGCGTTTCGACCGGCGTATCGACGTAGGTGTCTTTTTTGTCGCCGCCGCAACCGGCCAAAGCGAGGGCGCCGGCGAGGAAGAGCCAGGGAAGGCAAAACCGATGCGTCATGACCTCGTCCGTCGGAACATTTTCAGGCCGCCACGGCGCGGCCGATCATAGCCTTATATCAATGAAGCCGGCGCCGAGGAAGTTTTGCCGCGACTCAGACCGCCCGATCAAGCGCTGGCGCGCCGCTCGTTCTCTTGCCAGGCGAGTCCGGCGGAATCGGTGCTCGCCATCGTCGTCATGGTCCAGGCGGCGCGGTCCCTGAACAGAGCCGCCAGCAATTGCCGGTTCAAGGCATGGCCCGAGCGAATGCCTTTGG
>JAATGI010000314.1 GCA_015654725.1 Rhodospirillales bacterium | reverse complement strand
GTGCTTTACCCCCAAATCGCGTCACTCAAAGGCAAGGAAAAGTTAGGCGCGATCGTGGTCTGCGCGCTTGATGATTTCATGCCGGCGCCGGTGGCGCGCGCCGTCGCCGGTCCGCCCGCCGAACGCATTCCCGGCCCTGGGCGGGAACTCGACTTTTCTCAACTTATCGACAATGACGGCAAATTCGCGGCACCGAGGCGCGGGCCGCTCGAAGATGAAATCGCCTGCCTCGTCTATACCGGCGGCACCACCGGCGAGCCCAAGGGCGCCATGCTGACCCACGCCAATTTCCGCGCCGTGGTCGCGATCCGCGACCGCTGGCTCGGCGATCATGTCCGGAAGGGCGACGAGAAGACGCTGATGGTGCTGCCGCTGTTTCATATTTTCGGCCTCGGCATCGTCATGCAGGTGGCGATCGCCAACGGCACCACCATCGTGCTGCATTTGAAATTCGACGCCGAGCGCGCGCTTTCCGACATCGCCAAGAAACGCATCACCGTGTTGCCCGGCGTGCCGACCATGTTCACGGCGATGGTCAATCATCCGCGCATCAAGGAGTTCGATCTTTCCTCGCTGCGGCAATGCGGCTCGGGCGGCGCGCCCTTGCCGTTGGAGGTGCTGCATCGCTTCAAGGAATTGACCGGCGTCACGCCGGCCGAGGGCTATGGCCTGACCGAGACCGCGCCGGTCGCGACCTTCCAACGCATCGACGAGGAGCCGCATGCCGGCTCGGTCGGCATGGCGGCGCCGCTCACCAAAGTCGAGATCGTCGATCTCGAAACCAGCATGAAATTATTGCCGGTGGGCGAGCGCGGCGAGATCTGCATCACCGGCCCGACCGTGATGAAGGGCTATTGGAAAAAGCCCGAGGCCACGGCCGAGGCGTTTCGCGGCGGCCGTTTCCATACCGGCGATATCGGCGCGCTCGACCGCGACGGCTATCTCACCATCCTCGACCGCAAGAAGGATTTGATCATCTCGGGCGGCTTCAATGTCTTCCCGCGCAATGTCGAGGAAGCGATCTATGAGCATGAGGGCGTCGCCGAGGTCACGGTGATCGGCGTGCCCGACGCCTATCGCGGCCAGTCGGCCAAGGCCTTCATCGCCTTGAAGCCCGGCGCCACGCCCTTCACCTTCGAGGAATTGAAGGGCTTTCTCGCCGAGCGCCTCGCCAAATACGAAATGCCGGCCGAGATCGAGTTCCGCGCCAGCTTGCCCAAGACCGCGGTCGGGAAGCTCTCGAAAAAGGAACTGGTCGCGGAGGAATTGGCGAAACGGGCCCCCTCCCCCGTAAACGGGGGAGGGCGGTAAAGCGAAGCTTTACGGGTGGGGGCTTTTCGCGCCTGTCGCCGCATCGAGCGCGTCGAGCGCGGCGGCGACATTCTTGCGGTCCTCGCTATCGGCGGGCAACGATGCCGCGAGCTTTTGCCAATAGGCGCGCGCATCGTCGGGCTTCTTGTCCTGGACCGCGGCGAGACCGAGATACCACAGCGCCTCGGGATTGGCCGGCTCCGCCGAAAGCGCCTTGGCGAAAGCATCGCGCGCCGGCGGCGTCACCAGCCCGCCATTGGCGCGCACCAGGATGGTGCCGTAAGCCGCGGCGATGTCGGGCCGGTCCTTGGCGAGGGCCATCGCATGGCCCATCGCCTCGGCGCTTTTTTGCCAGTGCTGGCGCGCCGCCTCGGTGCGGGCGAGCAGAAGCCAGCCATCGAGATTGTCGGGGTTGGCGGCGAGTTTGCGTTCGAGATCGGCGACCGCCTGGTCGAGATCGATGGGCATGCGATGGGCGGCGACGTCGCGCTCCGCCGCGCGGCCGGCATAAGGCTGATCCGGCATGCCCGGCGCGCCGAGCGCCCAATAGAGCGCGACCGCGACCGCCAGGGCGCCGAGCGCCAAGCTGGCCGCGAGCACCGGGCTTGGCGTTACCGGCGGCGCCTCGGTCTCGGGCCGGTCGGAAGCGAGCAGGCGGCGCTCGATCTCGCGCCGCGCCGTCTCGGCCTGGGCTTGGTCGATGGCGCCCCGGTCGCGATCGCGGACCAGCTCCGCGAGCTGGTCGCGATAGACCCCGCGGGCCATTTTCTCGCGCGACGAGTCGCGTCCGGCGCGTCCCCGCGCCAGCGGAAAAAAAACGAAACCGAGCACGATGAGCGCCAGCGCGGCACCGGCGAAGAACAACGCGATCATGGTGTCAGCCTTGCTCGCGCAACAGCGCCTCGAGCCGCCGCGTTTCCTCCGGCGACAGCGGCGGCTCATCGGCGCTTGTCGTTCGTCGGCGCAAGTAAAGCCATGCCCCGCCGGCGCCCAAGGCCAGCAACGCCGCTGGCCCGAACCAAAGGAAATACGTCGCCGGTTCGACCGGCGGCTTCAGCAGGACGAAATCGCCATAGCGCCGGACGATGAAATCGATCGCCTCACGGTCGCTGTCGCCGGCCAGGAGCCGCTGGCGCAACAGCACGCGCAGATCATGCGCGAGATCGGCGTTGGAATCGTCGATCGATTCGTTCTGGCAAACCAGGCAACGCAGCTCCCGCGAGATCGCCCGCGCCCGCGCTTCCAGCGCCGGGTCCTTCAACATTTCGCCGGGCTCGACGGCGCGCGCCATCAGCGTGGTCGCGCACAACGCAAGCACGATGAGGACGATCCTCATCGCGCACTGAGCTCGGCCACCAACGGCAGAATTTCGCGGGCCACCGCCTCGGCGGTGAGCGGCCCGACATGACGCAAGCGGATCACGCCGGTCTTGTCGATGACATAAGTCTCGGGCACGCCATAGAGGCCGAAATCGATCGCCGTTCGCCCGTCGAGATCGACGCCGATGGCGAGATAGGGATTACCATATTCTTTCAGGAAGGCGAGCGCGTCCTCGGGCTTGTCCTTATAGGCGATGCCGACCACCGGCGTGTTCGCGGTCGGCCCCAGCCCCATCAGCACCGGATGCTCGACGCGACACGGCACGCACCAGGAAGCGAAAAAATTCAGCACCACGACACGGCCCGCCATGTCCTGCTTCGAGAAGCCGAGCTTCACGAACTGCCCATTCGCGTTCGGCGAGCCCGGCAAACCGGGCAGCGAAAAGTCCGGCGCGGGCTTGCCGATCATGGTCGAGGGCAAGTCGGTGGAATTGCGGCCGGGCTCGAGCGCGACGAAGAAGTAGCCGACGAGCGCCACGAACAGCAAAAGCGGCACGATGAACAGGAGGCGGCGCATGGCGATCATTCTCCCGGTTGGGCGGCCGCCGCGGCCGCGACGCGGCGTCGCGCCACGCCGATGCGGAAGCGGCGATCGGACAGGCTCAAGAGGCCGCCCGCCGCCATGAAGACGGCGCCGATCCAAATCCACGGCACCAGCGGTTTCCAATAGGCGCGGATGGTGGCGCCGCCCGTGCCGTCATCGTCGCCGAGCGCGAGATAGAGATCGGCCACCAGCGTGGTGCGGATCGCGGTCTCGCCGCGCGTCATCTGCTCGACCGGATAGGTCCGCCGCTCGGGATGCAGGGACGCGATGGCGCGATCGCCCGCCCGCAC
>JAATGI010000138.1 GCA_015654725.1 Rhodospirillales bacterium | reverse complement strand
CCGGCTTTGGCATAAATGGGAAGCCAGTTTTCATCGTAACCACCCGTTCCATTAAGGCTCCGCAGCCAGTCTTCCAACCCAAGACCGCCCATGAGGTCCAGATATTCATCGTCGTTCAAGTCCCATCGGTATCCAGTCCGCAATTCCGCGAGGCCGCCGTAATATTCCGAAGTCGTTTTCAGAGACGTTCCGTGGAGGAGTGTGAGCCGCGATGGCAGCAACGCTCCTCGATCTGTTTCGCCTCGGCAACGCGAGTGGCGCGAGGCTTGATCGTGTCCGTTCGCTCGATGTCGTCATATTTGATGTCGGTCGCGCAAAAAAAAATGGGTGAAATCCGGGACTGGCGGTATCTCAACGTATGGAGCGATCGATCCAACGCTGAAAGGTCAATGGTGGCGCGTACCGGCCGGAAGCGACTACGACGATACCCGGTTGCGGCTCACGAACGATCACGCGAACCATTGGTCATGGGAGCCGGTTTTTGACATGGAATTAACGGCTTACGAAGCAGCGTTGGCTGCGATCAATGCCAAATTCCTTCGCGTTTGAAGCCGGCCGGGCTAAACTGATCCGCAAATGAAGCTGTTACCGAAGGCATCCCGATTCATTGCCGCGGCGGCTGGCGGTCTTGCCAGCACCGGAGAACGGGATCGTCTGCTTGCCTGGCTGGACAAGTCCGCGACGCAAGAAGTTCCCCGTCAAATCGCGGCGTTGGCGCTTCGTGCCTTGGAGCGTTCCGAACAGGGAATGAAACAGCAGATCGACACCGACGGCATCGATGAAGATCGGAAAGCCGATCTGATGAACGATATTGCCTTCATTCGTTCGGTAAAATCCGACCTTCGGCACGAAGCATCTCGCGCGGCGTAACGCGGCCAACGCGTTCGTTATGCAAGCACGAAACCGGGAAGCCGTGATTTATCGAGGCTGGATCGAAGCCGTGCGTCCTTCGAGACGCGGTCTCCGGCCGCTCCTCAGGATGAGGAATTGTCTTCGTGCCATCTAACTAACAACATTCCTCATGCTGAGGAGGCTGCGAAGCAGCCGTCTCGAAGCACGCACCAAAATAATGCAGCCGATTCTCTACTCCGCCGCCGCCCGGTGCGCGGCGAAGTCGGGCGCGAATTGGCGCCAATCCTGGCCCTTGGGGAAGGTGACGGCGAGGGCGCGAATGGCGGCGAAATCGATATCGTCGGAGCGCCACGGGATGGCGCCGCCGCGGCGATAGGCCTCGAGCGCGTCGAGCAACAGCCGGCGCACCCGCACGATGATGGCGTCGGCCGAGCCGAGCTGTTCTTGGCTCCGATCCACAAGCGGCCCCATCGAGGATTGGATGATGAAATCCTCGAACGGGATGTTGCGGGTGAGGCCGCTCCAATGTCCGGCTTTCATCGCTTCGCGGTCCTGGTGCCAGAGATTGTCGCGGTCGCCGAGATTAGCCGAGAAATTATCCGGGTCCTGCGAGGTGCCGCGATAAAGATTGGCGAGCTTGTCTTGCGTCAGCGGCTTGTCCGGGTCGTAGACGATGTACCATTCCGCGTCCCATTCATCGTCCACCGGCACGGTGGCGCGGCCCGAGCACGGATCGCCCTTGGCGCCGGGAATGAAGGTGAAGAATGGCAGCACGATCTGGCGGATGCGCGCATAGGTCTTGTCGCCGGGAACGCTGCGCAAGGCGCCCTCGCGCAAGCCGTAACTGGTCACGTCCATCTCGAAATCGGGCGCGGTGTCGACCATGGTGAGGTTGAGGTCGCGGAGCTGCGCGTCGCCGACGCCGCGCCCGATGAAGCCCGAATGCAGCACGCCGACATGCGAGGAATCGATGTGCGCCTCGAGCCCTTGCAGCCAATTGTAATGCACGAGGCCGCGGCGGATATCGACATGGCTCGCCGGCAATCGGGTGAACTCGAATTCGGGAAAGCGCGGCGGAGTCGCTTGCTTGCCGAGATAGACCCAGACCGCGCCGCCGACCTCGTGCGTCGGGAAGGCGCGCACTTTCTGCGCGGCGGCGAAGGCGGCGCGCCGGTCGGCCGGTTCGCATGGCGTATCGACGACCTTGCCGGAAGGGTCGATCTTCCAGCCGTGAAAGATGCAACGCAGCCCGCCTTGTTCGTTGCGGCCGAGCGCGAGCGACGCGCTGCGATGCGGGCAGGCCTCGTCGACGAAGCCGACGCGGCCGTCCGACGCGCGAAAGGCGACGAAATTCTCGCCCATCAGCCGCACCCGCTTCGGCGCGCCATCGCGTTCCAACGCCGCCGAGCGCGCCGCCGGCATCCAATATTCGCGCAGCATCTCGCCCATCGGCGTGCCGCGATTGGTGCGCGTCAGCAGCTCATTCTGTTCGAGCGTGAGGGCCATCTTTCGTCTCCTCGCCTTTTTCCCGGCGGGAGTTTAGCCGATCAGCCGCCCTCTCGGCAAAACAACGCGGCGGGGGTGGCGCCGTCATCCGCCGGCCGCCCCGCCTCGCAGGCGAGTTGGGAGGTTGCTGGCGGGAGGCGCGATAGCTCCGCCGCGCCAAGGAAGACGTAAAGCGTGCCCGGCGCGGGCGGCAAATCCCGGGTCGCCTGGTCGGCGCCGCAATCGCCTTGAGCGCGCGACGTATAGACCGAATTGATCGGAATATTCGCGCGCGCGGTCTGGAGCTGAAGCTGCATATTGGCGCGCAGATCGAAGATGCGCTCGGCCGCGCGCGATTCGTCATGCATGGCGCAGTCGAAGCTTGGATAGACCATGACGGCGCGGACCGACGATACCAGCCGCTCCAGCTGCGCGCGATCGAGCACGGTCGGGAACGGTCCGGCGGCGGAGTCGGCGATCCCGGCCCGAAGCGGCCTGGTATCGGCCCATTGCAGAAACGCCGCGACCGCGAGGATCAACGCCGCCTGAAGCGGCGGCCAGCGCCGCGCCGTCGTCACGATCGCGAGCGCCACAACGCCATAGCCGAGCGGCCAGAAAAATCGCCCGCTGGAGCGAAAGGTGCCGAATGCCAGTTGCACGAACCGGGGCAAGGGAATTTCAAGCAGCGGATAATTTCCGATCCTGACGGTGCTCGACAAGGCGAAGAGGAAAAACAGCGCGAACACGACGAGCAAGGCCGGATGCCGCGCCGCCAGGCGCGGCACCGCGCGCCACAACGAACGCGCCGACAGAATCAGGAGGAAGAAGACGCCGGCGCCGAGATAGGCGAAGCCCTCGGGAGTATGAAGCCAGACCGCGTTATAAGGCGGCGGCACGATGCCGCTGTTTTGCGGCATCACGGGCGACAGCAAATCCATTTGATACTTGCCGTAATCCAAGGTGCCGGCCATGGCGAAGCCATGGCCCAGCGGCACGAGAAGCGCGAACAGGGCGATCAGCGCGAGCATGGTCGGCACGGCTTGCGCCGCGATCCACGGCATCGTCCGCCGCCGGTCGATCCGCTGTTGCGCCAACGCCGCCGCCCAAATGCCGCCGACCATCGCCAGGAGATGGAAATTCACGAAGAGCACCAGGGCGAGATAACCGGCCCACAGCGCGGTCTCGCGCCAGCCCAGCCGCCGCCGTCCGCTCCACAGATAAAGCGCCAAGGCGAAGACCAGGAAAAACTGGCTGGTGAGGGTGATGTGGCCCCAGCGATAGAGCAGATAGGGCGTGGCGTTGGCGAGAATGCTGGCCGCGATCGTGACCACCAGACTTCGCTGCCCGAGCAGCGCGAGCACCAGGCTCATCGCCACGCCGGGCAGGACAAAGCACAGATAGAGATAAGGTCCGTAGAGATTGACCGCGTGGCCGGCCAAAGCGGCGGCGATTTTTCCGGCGATGGCGAGCAGCGGCCCGGTATCGAGCCAAAACACGTTGGTGCCGCCCGCGAGCGGCGCTACCTCCAGGACCGGGATGTGCCACGGCGCATGCAGGAAATAGTCGTAGCCGACCAGGGCCTGCGCCATGTCGAGATAAGACACGGGGAAGATGCCGGCGGGAAAATTCCAGAACGCGCTTTGCCCGGTGACGAGCGCCCAAGGCAGCATCGACGAGGCATTGGCGATGCCGATCGCCGCGCTTACGGCGAGCAGCAACCATAGCGGCCTCGGTTCGAACAGCGCCCTCGTTATGGCGCTCACGCCGATTTCCGCCGCAGCGCCGCGCGGGGCTTGAGGCTCAAGGCCGGATTCTCGATGACATGCCAGGAGACGAAGGCGAGCGCCGCGGTCGCGGGCAGGGCCATCGCGAATAACTGCCACCAGGCGAGCCTGGTTCCGAACAGCCACAGGATCGTCTGCTGCACCGGCCAGCCATAGATATAAAGCCCGTAGGAGAGATCGCCGAACCGGGCGGCGCGGATCGTCGGCAGGCGCGGATCGAGCGCCAGATGGAGTGCCAGGAAGGTGCCGAACATCGCGAACGCGGCGATCAACTGGTGGAGGGCGGCGCCGATGACGAGACCGGCGACCGCGAGCAAGGCCAAGCGGCGGTCGAGGAGCCACGCGCCCTTGAGCTTGTAGGCCAGCATGCCGGCGGTGAAGAAGCCGAGCATCCACAGGAAGCCGGCGGGAAATTCCCACGGCCAGCCCTTGAATTGCGAAGTATCGTAGAGATCGCTGGCGACGCCGATCAGCCATAGCGCCGCGATCACGCGCGGGCGCAGCCAGCCGAAGCGGCCGAGGATCGCGACCATCGCGTACATCGTCAGCTCGTAGGGCAGACTCCAGAGCGGGCCATCGACCACGCCGCCGATATCGTAGGATGTGAACATCACCGTCGGCAGCGCGTTGGTGTGGACCTGCATCAGCAGATTCATGACGATGAAGTTCCACACGCCGCTCTGCCGGTAATAGTCGCGCAGCGGCAACACCGTCACCACGGCGCCGATGACCAGCGCGCAAAACAACATGCAGGCGGCGAGGCCGGGATAGATGCGCAGGATTCGCTTCAGAACGAAGCGCGGTGTCGAGCGCGTGTTGTCGTAGCTCGCCGTCACCAGATAGCCGCTGACGGCGAAAAACACGAACACGCCCAGGAGGCCGAACACCGCCTGGCCGGTCAGCGCCACCAGCGGCTCGTTGTTCTGCTGGCCCTCGGCCAGCAAAAAGGAGTGCGAGAAAATGACCGAGCCGGCGGCGATAAGGCGCAGCCCGTCGAAATTATTGGCGTGATGGGGCGCCGTCATTTCCGCTCCAGCACAGCGGCGAATTCCTTAAGGACCTGGCGATAGAGCGCGCGTTTGAACGGCACGATCAGCTGCGTCAGTTGCCTCGCCGGGACCCATTTCCAGGCGCTGAATTCCGGATGGCTGGTGGCGACATCGATGTCGCCGTCCACGCCGAGAAAGCGCATGACGAACCATTTCTGTTGTTGGCCGCGATAGCGGCCGCGCCACACCGCCTTGCCGCGCAGGGTCGAGGGCAGATCGTAGCGCAGCCAGCCCGCGCTCTCGGCCACGATCTCCGCCCGGTCGATGCCGGTCTCTTCCTTCAATTCGCGCCACGCGGCCTGGCGCGGCGTCTCGCCCGGATCGATGCCGCCTTGCGGCATCTGCCAGGCTTCCTCCTCGCGGTCGATGCGGCGGCCGACAAAGACGCGGCCCTCGCGATCGAGCAGCATGATGCCGACGCCCCGGCGGTAGCGGCCGGCCGGCGACGCCGTCTTCATTCGCGGACGGCGGTGCTCGTGCCAGGTTGCTTGGCGGCGGCAAAGGCGCTGGCGGGCACGAGCTCGAACGATTTCCGCTGCAGCCCCGCGAGCCAAGCCGCGATGCGTTTCAAGATCGGCGGCGTGACCACGCCGATGCCGAGCGCGTGGCCGTCTTGCCGGGCCTTGTCCTCCAAGGCCGCCAGCATCTTATCCGAGCCTTCGCGCGGAACGTCGGGCGACAAGACCATGTCGCCGGTGGCGAGCGGCAGCCCGGCCGGCTGGCTCGCCAGCGGTTCGCCGCCGACCAGCATCAAGCCGCGCCGCTCCAAGGTCGACAGGATCGGACGATATTCGTCGGCCGGGCGGTTGGCGGCGATATCGAGAACGCCGACAAAGCCCTCGGCGCGGCCCAACGCCCAATCGAGCCGCTCGAGATTTTCCTTGGGGTCGAGCGACGACAGAATCGCCATCGGTCCGGCATCGCGGCCGCCGCGCGCGACCGCCGGCATCGACAGGGTCAACAGGACCTCGTGACCCTTGGCGCGCGCCATCTCGATCCATTCGGGCAGCCGGCGCGCATAGGGGTCGAGCGCGAGCGTCACCGCGGGCGGCAGGTTCTGGATCGCGCTTTCCATCTGGTCATCGACGCCGGCGACGACCAAGGCGATGCGCGGCCGATTGTCGGTGATGTCGAAGGGCCGCGCATAGAGCCGCCACGGCTTGCGCCGCGCGGGCTCGGCGGTCGCGAGCGACGGCTTCTCCGGCGGCGTTCCGTTCGACACGGATGGCCGGGTTCCGCGCTGAAATCCCGCCGGTGCCCACTCGCCGCCGACCGCCGCGGCCGCGACCGTTGTCTTCGCCGGGGGCGGCACCGCCGCGGGCGCCGGTCCTTCGG
>JAATGI010000381.1 GCA_015654725.1 Rhodospirillales bacterium | reverse complement strand
GTGCGACCACCTCGTGGTCGAGGGCAGCGTCAGCGCCAACCTGACCGGTTGCCGCGATGTCGAGATTCTCGAAACCGGGTTGTTCAAAGGCTCGGCGGAAATCGAGCAGGCCGAAGTGCGCGGCCAGTTCGAAGGCACCCTCAATGTCCACGGCCGGCTCTTGATCCGGTCGACCGGACGGGTCACGGGCACGGTCCGATACGGCCAGATCGAAATCGAACTGGGCGGCCAGATTTCGGGCGACGTTCAGGCCGACACCGCGAAACCGGGGAAAGCGCCGGCGCCGCGCGGCACGATCTAAAGCGTTTTATCTTTATACGCGCAGAGATCGCGCACCGGGCATTCCGGGCAGCGCGGCTTGCGCGCGACGCAGATATAGCGTCCGTGCAGGATCAGCCAATGATGCGCGTGCCGGAGATACCGTTCCGGCACGATTTTCAGCAATTTCTCCTCGACATCCAACGGCGTTTTGCCGCGCGCCAGGCCGGTGCGGTTCGAGACCCGGAAGATGTGGGTATCGACCGCGACGGTCGGCTCGCCGAACGCGACATTGAGCACGACATTGGCGGTCTTGCGGCCGACGCCGGGCAGTTCCTCGAGCTCCTCGCGTTTTCGCGGCACCCGGCCGCCATGACGCTCGACCAGGATTTTGCTCAAACCGACGATGTTCTTGGCCTTGGTGCGATAGAGGCCGATGGTCTTGACCAGGTCGCGGACCCGCGCCTCGCCCAGCGCCGCCATTTTCTCGGGCGTGTCGGCGACCGCGAACATAGCGGGCGTCGCCTTGTTGACGCCGGCATCGGTCGCCTGCGCCGACAGCACCACCGCGACCAGGAGCGTGAACGGATTTTCGTACCGAAGCTCGGTCTCGGGCTTCGGATTCGCCGCCGCGAGCCGGCGAAAAAATTCCCCTACCTTGGCGGGATTCATCGCCCCTTCCTATTCGGCGCGGGCGAAGTCTTGAACACGGCTGAAGAGTTCCCCCAGATCGCGGCGCAATTGATCGAGCGCGAAGCCCAGGGCGAAGATGCGCGCGACTTCATCGTCGGACAAGTCCCGCGTCAGGCGGTCGCGGCGGACCTCGTTCATTGCCTTTCCGTAGTCGGCGAAGGCGGCCTCGGCGGCATCGATGCTTGGCGGCGCGCGGCGCGCGGCGACGCTTCGCGCCGTCACGACCAATAATTCGCGAACGCATGCCGACAGGCTTTCGAGCCGCGGCAACAGCAGCGGGCGAACCGCCAGCGGCAACGGCGCGCCGGCGGCGCGACCGATAATGACGAAATCGAACCGCAAGCGGCGCAGCGTGCCCAACAGAGGCTCGGCATCGGCCTCGATCGCGAGATAATGCGCCCGCTCGCGCGCCGCGTCCGCGACCGCCGCGTCGAGCTTGATCAAGAGCCGCCGCATGCCGTCCTGAAGCCGCACGATGCCGGTCAAATTCCGCTTTTCGCCAAAGCCGGCGAACAGCAGCGGCACGAGGCGCGCCGACAATTCCAGGATTTGGCCCGCGGTTTCGGCGACCACGCCATAGGCCCGCACCGGCAACACGAAGCGCGACACAATCACACCGACCAAACTGCCGATCGCGATCTCGCCGACGCGGCCCGCCGCAGAGCTCAAGGGGTTGGTGTGCTGCAATGCCGGGATGATGACGATGATGACGGCGGTGATGGGCGCGACGCGGAAATTGCGCCGGATGGCGGCGAGGAACGCCATCGGCGCGATCGCCAGGGCGAGCGCGACGCCGAGCATGACCAGCCCGGTGATCGGAACGAGCAAGGTCAGGGCCACGCCCCACGCCGCGCCCGCCAAAGTGCCCAAGAAATAATCGATGGCGGCGCCGAACGAGCCGCCGAGGCTCGCCTGCATGATGACGATGGCGGTGAAGACCGCCCAATAGCCTTGCGCCAGCCCGAATGCCTGGGCACTGGCGAAAGCGACAAGGCCGGCCACGGTGACGCGCAAGGCGAGCCGCGCCTCCGGTCCGCGCTTGCCCAGCCATTGCGCCGAAAGCCGGGCGCGGACGGCAAAATTCGCGGCGAAGGATTTACCGGCGCTCATCATGTTCTTATGCTGATACCCAAGAGGCAGGATCGCCGCCGATGGCCAAATTGGACACCGAGTTCTACCACGCCGAGCTGAAGCCGCATCGCAGCTTGCCGCCCAAGGGCTTCGCCATCGTCATGCTGATCCTGGCCGGCGTCAGTTTTTGCGTCAGCGTCGGTTTCGTGCTGCGCGGCGCCTGGCCGGTGACGCCGTTTTTCGGCCTCGACGTGGCGCTGGTTTATCTCGCCTTTCGCATGAGCTATCGCAGCGGGCGCCTGCGCGAGCGTCTGCGCCTGACCGCCGACGAATTCACGCTGGAACGGGTCGATGTCTATGGCGCGCGCAAGCGCTGGCGGTTCCAGCCCTTCTGGCTCCGCGTCGTGTTCGAGGAGCGTGACGAGGATACCAACCGGCTGTCGCTCGCCTCGCACGGCAAGTCGGTGACGGTGGGCGCCTTTCTCGGCCCGGCCGAGCGGCGCAAGGTGGCGTTCTCGCTCAAGGACGCGCTCGCCTTGTGGCGACGGAAGATCGCGAGTCCCGGAGCGGAATAGAAAAATTTTTCAACCAAGGCGCCAAGTTCATTCGGAAATGAACATATCGCCACCCCGACGAAAGCCGGGGGTCATGGCTGGCGTGGATACCGGCTTCCGCCAGTATGGCGAGTCGGTAGCGGCGGAATGAAACACTTGGCGTCTTGGCGGTTCAGGTATTTTTTGCCCGCAGGAGCCGGCTCGCGCTTGCCACCAACACCGTCACCGCGATCAGGATCAAGGTCGCGAGGGCGTTGATCTGCGGGCTGACGCCGAGGCGGACGCTCGAATAAACCACCATCGGTAAAGTGGTCGAGGCCGGGCCGGCGGTGAAGCTCGCGATCACCAGATCGTCGAGCGACAGGGTGAGGGCGAGGAGCCACCCCGCCGCCAGTGCCGGCGCGATCAACGGCAGGGTGATGACGAAAAACACCTTGGCCGGCGTGGCGCCGAGATCGAGCGCCGCTTCTTCGAGCGAGCGGTCGAACGAGGAGAGCCGCGCCTCGACCACCACGGCGACGAACGCGATGCCGAGCGTGATATGGGCGATGGCGATGGTGAGGATGCCGCGCCCTTGCGGCCAGCCCGTCGCCTGCTCCAGCGCCACGAACAGCAAGAGCAGCGACAGGCCGGCGATGACATCGGGCATCACCAAGGGCGCCGTCGCCATCGCCGCGAACAGCGTCCGGCCCGTGAACCGGCGGAAGCGCGCCAAGGCGTAGGCGACGAGCGTACCCAGCACCAGCGCGCCGGTGGCGGCGATCAGCGCCACTTCGAGGCTGACAAGGGCGGCGCGGCCGATGGCCTCGTTCTCGAACAGCGCGCCGTACCAGCGCAGCGAGAACCCGGCCCAGACCGTGACCAGGCGCGACGCGTTGAAGGAATAGACCACCACCGACACGATCGGGGCGTAGAGAAACACGAAGCCCAGCGCCATCATGGCGATGAGAAAGGGCGAGAGCCGGTTGGTCATGGCGCCGTGCCGCGCAATTGCCGCCGCACCAATCCCATCGGCAGCGCCAGCAGGATCAGCATCGCGACCGCCAGGGCCGAGGCCACCGGCCAGTCGCGGTTGGTGAAGAATTCGTCCCATAGGATCTTGCCAATCATCAGCGTGTTCGGCCCGCCGAGGAGATCGGGAATGACGAACTCGCCGACCGAGGGAATGAAGACCAGCAGAACGCCCGCCGCGATGCCGGGCAGCGACAGCGGCAGGGTCACTTGCCGGAACGCCGCGTAGGGCCGCGCGCCGAGATCGCTCGCCGCTTCGAGCAAGGCGGGATCGAGCTTTTCGAGCTGCGCGTAAAGCGGCAGCACCATGAAGGGCAGGTAACCATAGACCAGACCGAGAATGACGGAAAAATCATTGTTCAAGAGCGGCAGCGGCGCACCGATCAGCCCGAGCGACATCAGCGCATGATTGACGATGCCGTTCTCCTTCAAGAGACCGATCCAGGCATAGACGCGGATCAGGAAACTGGTCCAGAACGGCAGGATCACCAGCATCAACAGCAAGCCGCGCCGGCGTTGGGGCGCACGCACGATGCCGTAAGCGAGCGGATAGCCGATCACGAGCGCAACCGCGGTCGCGATCGCGGCATAACGGATGGCGCCGAGAAACGCCTTCACGTAAAGCGCGTCGCCCGCGATCAACGCGTAATTTTCGCCGGTGACGCGAATCCCGCCATCACCGAACAGCGGGGTGTAAGGCGGAATGCCGGTGGCCTGATGGGCGAGGCTGATCTTCAACACGATCAGGAACGGCACCAGGAAGAACGCTAACAGCCAGGCATAAGGCATAGCCACCACGCCGACGCGGCGTAAGCTCATCGGGACAGGCCGAGAAACAGGGTAATCGCTCCATCGATCTGGGCCATATCACCGGAGTTCAAGCGACCGATCAGCTTGCCGATCTTGCTGCTGCGCATCGTCATGATCTTGTCGACCATGACCCACGACGTTTGTCTAAGGCCATTGGCCGAATTCGGCTCGATTCGCCGCCGCAGGGGCACATCGGCGAACGTGGAGGTGATGAGACAAAATGTTACCGACCCACTGTGGAGAAATTGGTCGGCCTGGACGATCACGGCAGGACGTGGCTTGCCGCCATAGTCGCCACCGACAGCAACCGTTATGACGTCCCCCCGCGCCAAACGGTCATTCCCAATCTTCGTAAAGCGACTCGATGAAGTTCATAACGTCGTCGTGATCGGGCGCCTTGGCAATGTTCCGCGCTTCGCGGCGGAGTTCCGCCTTGAACTTCGGCGAATTCCGATCCATCGTCAGAAGATCTTCCAGTGTCGGGGACTTGTTTGTCGCGGAGCGGCGAGCGGTGCGCGCACGCTTCTCGGGAGCGTTAGCCTTTAGTGGCTTCCTCAAACGCGATGATGTCACCTTGGCTCGGATTATCTTGCCGTTGCTCATGCATGTAACATTAAGCATGGGCGGACAGCGCCGCAACCATCACGATTGAAGCACCCTTGCCGCATCGGGTTCGAAGGCGAGCCAGATTTGGCTCCCCGGCGCGAAGCCAATGCCGTCGCCGAGATTCGGCAGGGTCGCGCGGACGAGCCGGCCGCTCGCCAACTCGATCTCGAAGCTCGAAGCCTCGCCGCGATAGGCGATCGTGCGCAAAATTCCCGGCAGCGAATTGAGAGAGGATTGCGTCGGAATCGTCGCCAACCGCACTTTCTCCGGCCGTACCGCCAATGCCACGTCGGTGCCGAGGGCCAGTGGCGCATGCGTCACCGCCAATCGCCCGACATCGGTTTCGACCCAGAGCCAGCCGTCACCCACGTCCGCCACCTTGCCTTCGAACAGATTGACCGCGCCCAGGAAGCCGGCGACGAAACGATTGGCGGGCCGCTCATAGACCGCTTCGGGCGCGCCCATCTGCTCGATCCGGCCGTCGCGCATGACGGCGATCCGCGTCGCCATGCTCATCGCCTCTTCCTGGTCGTGCGTCACCATCACGAAGGTGATGCCGACGCGCCGATGGATGCGTTTCAGCTCGAAGCGGGTTTCTTCCCTGAGCTTGCGGTCGAGCGCGGTCAACGGCTCATCGAGCAGCAAGAGCTTCGGCTCCTTCACCAGCGCGCGGGCAAGGGCGACGCGCTGGCGTTCGCCGCCCGACAGCGAGCCGGGCGGGCGCTCGGCGAAATCCGTCATCTTGACCAGCTCGAGCATGGCCGCGACCCGGCCCGCGACCTCCTCCCGGCCGAGCCGTTCCTGGCGCAGGCCGAAGCTGACATTCCGCGCCACATTCATGTGCGGAAACAGCGCATAGGATTGGAACATGATGTTGACCGGCCGGCGGTAGGGCGGCACGCCCGCCATATCGGCGCCGTCGATGACGATGCGGCCGCGATCGGGCGCCTCAAGACCCGCCAGCATCCGCAACAGCGTGGTCTTGCCGCAACCCGAAGGGCCCAGCAGGACGAAAAACTCGCCGCGCTCGATTTCCACGGAGACGCCGTCAACCGCGGCCGGACCCGAAGCGGCGAAACGTTTGCTCACCGCCTCGATTTCGAGAAAAGCCAGGATCAGCTCCCGGTCTTGACCCGCGTCCAGGCCCTGGTGCGGGCGCGCTCATAATCGGGCGTCACCGGCTTGTCGAAAAAGAGGCGCTGTCTTACCTCTTCGGGCGGATAGATGCCGGGATCCTCGCGGATCGACTCATCCACCAGGTCGGTGGCCAGCCGATTCGGATTGGCATAGGCGACGGTGTTGCTGATCGCGGCCGCGACCTCGGGGCGCAGGATGAAATCGATAAAGGCGTGGGCATTGCCGGGATGCGGCGCGCCCGACGGGATCGCCATCATGTCGATCCAGATCATGGCGCCCTCCTTGGGGATGGCATAGGCGATCTCGACGCCGTTCTTGGCGTCGGCGGCGCGGCTCTTGGCCTGCACGATATCGCCGGAATAGCCGAACACGAGGCAGATATCGCCGTTGGCCAGGTCGTTGATGTATTCCGAGGAATGGAATTTGCGGATATAGGGCCGGATCGCGGTCATGACCGCGACCGCCTTGGCGAGATCGTCATCGCTTCGGCTTAGGGGATCGCGCCCGGCATAGAGCAGCGCCGCCGGGAACAGCTCCTCGGCGCTGTCGAGCACCTCGATGCCGCAGGACCCGAGCTTCTTGGCGTTCGCGGGATCGAACAGCAGCGTCAAGGAATGAACCGGCGCGCCATCGCCCAAGGCGGCCTTCACCTTGGCCGGGTTATAGCCGATGCCGGTGGTGCCCCACATATAGGGCACGCCGAATTTATTGCCCGGATCGACATTGGCGGCGGCTTCGAGGATTTGCGGATCGAGATTGCCGTAATTGGCGAGCTCGGCCTTGTCGATCGGCAGCAATTCGCCGGCGGCCGCCTCGCGCGCCATGTAAGGGCTCGCGGTCGGCACCACCAGATCGTAGCCCGAATGCCCGGCCGACAGCTTCGCCTCCAGCACCTCGTTGCCGTCATAGACGTCGTAATTGACCTTGATGCCGGTCTCGGCCTCGAAGCGCTTCACCGTGTCCGGCGCGATATAGTCGGACCAGTTATAAATGTTGAGAAGCTTGTCCTCGGCCTGGGCCGAGGTGAGGAGGGCGGCGGTCAGAATGACCGAAACCAAGACCGGACCGCGCTTGTTCATGCCATCCCCCGCCCGCGACCGGGCCATGAAGGAATCGATTCACGTCGCTGTCAATCGCGCGCCGGTCGCGCGTCCGTGATCGCGGTTGCCCCGCCGCTCGTGATAGATCGAAGCCATGGCGCCCGAGGGCGCCGTCAAACCGAGGAGGAAACCATGCGATTTGCCGCTCTGCTCGCCGCCGGAATGGCGATGGTCGCCACCGCCGCCTATGCCGACGATATGATGAAGACGGTCACGGTCGAAATGACCGAAGCCCAGGAAGTGCCGCCGCATGACGGCAAGGGCGTCGGAACCGCCACCTTCACCCTCGATCCAGCCACCAAGACGGTGACCTGGAAGGTGGTCTGGCAGGATCTGACCTCGCCCGCGATCATGGCGCATATCCATGGTCCGGCGTCGCCGACCACCAATGCCGATGTGGTCGTATGGCTCGGCCCCAAGGGAAAGATGGATCCGTTGCCCAATCCGCTCGAAGGCACCGCGACCATGACCGACGCGCAATGGGCAGATCTGATGGCCGGCAGGGACTATATCAACGTCCACACCACCACGAACAAAGGCGGCGAGATTCGCGGCCAGATCACGCCCGGTATGTAGCGCCGGCGATCACAGCGAGGCCGCGCTCAGGCGCGGCTTCGCTTCGACGGCCGCGTAATAAAGATCGGGCCGGCGGACACCGCCCCCGGATG
>JAATGI010000400.1 GCA_015654725.1 Rhodospirillales bacterium | reverse complement strand
TACGGGGCCGATGGCCGCGTCGCCATCGAGCATGTCGATGCGATTCTCGCCGCGCGCAGACCGGAGACGCGGTTCATCTTCTTCTCGGCGCATTTCGGCAATTGGGAGATCGCGACCCTGGCGGCGACGCAGGCCGGCCTCAAGGCGGCCGAGATTTATCGCGCCGCCAACAACCCGATCGTCGACCGCATGATCCAGCGCGCGCGCGGCGTCGTCGGCAGCGAGCTGATCCCCAAGGGCACCGCCGGGCGGCGCGCCATCGCGGCGCTGCGCCGCGGCGCCCATCTGTGCATGTTGATCGACCAGAAAATGAACAACGGCGTCGCGGTGCCGTTTTTCGGGCGCGACGCCATGACCGAGAAAATGCTGGCGCGGCTGGCGCTGCATTACGATTGCCGCGTCGTCCCGGCGCGGGTCGAGCGGGTCAAGGGCATCGAGTACCGCATCGTCTTCGGCGAGCCGCTGACGCTGCCGCGCAGCGGCGACGACGAGGCCGACATGAAGTCGCTGATGACCGAGATCAACGCCATCCTGGAGCAATGGATCCGCGCCCGCCCCGATCACTGGTTCTGGCTGCACCGGCGCTGGCCGGATTAGTTCTTCGCCGGCGGCATCGGGCCGGCGACCAGCATCGGATCGAGCGCCGTGCCGTACCAATAGACGCCCCAATGGAGATTGGGGCCGGTGGCGCGGCCGGTGGCGCCGACCGCGCCGATGACCTGGCCTTGCGCGACCCGATCGCCCTTCCGGACCGCGATCTTGGAGAGATGGATGTAAAGCGTGGAGAGGCCATAGCCGTGATCGATGACGAGGGTGCCGCCATCGAGCACGAAATCGGGCTCGGCGAGCGTCACCGTGCCGGGGGCCGGCGCCTTGACCGGCGTGCTGGGCGGCGCCGCGATGTCGGTGCCGAGATGCGGCGCGCGCGGCTCGCCGTCGAGGATGCGCTGGCTGCCGAACACGCCCGAGATCGGGCCGAGCACCGGCCACAGGAACGGCGTCTCGAAATCGAGCCGGTCGGAATCGACGGCATGCGCCGTCTTGATCATCGCGATGTCGTGCAAGACGCGGCCGAACGTCTCGGGATCGGGCGTGACCTGATTCTCGGGCAGGCCGTCGATGCGCTGGATGTCGTAGGTGCGCGCCACGACCGCGAGATCGCGACGGGTGCCGCCGCCATCGGCGAAGGTCACGTCCAGCACCGCGTGCGCCGGCGCGTTGCGCGGCAGGCCGAAGATGAAATGCCCGTCCGGGGCGACGCGAAGGGCCTTGCCGTCGAGCATGACCTTGGCGCCGGGATCGGTTTGGCCGCGCACCAAGGCGCCTTGCTCGATCGGCGCCGATAGTTCAAGCGTGCCGGCGAACGCCGGCGCCGCCGCCAACATAAGAAACAGACCGAGCAACCGTATCAAAACAATCGGCCCTGCTTGCCGCCCTCGGCGCGCACTTTGACGCTGCCGTCGTCGAATTCGACGGTGAGCCCGGCGTCGGGCGTGACCGCGCCGGCGGCGACGAGGACCTTGCCGCGCGCGGTGCGCACGATGGCGTAGCCGCGCTGCAACGGATCGCGCAGTGCCCGATAGACGGTCTCCAGCCGGCCGCCGAGATTGTCGAGGCGATGTTGTTGATGGGCGATCTGGCGCGGCATCGCGGCGCGCGCGCGATGGCTCAGTTCCTCGAGGCGTTTCGCGAGGCGCGCGATCTCGGTTTTCGGCGAACGCCCGCGCAGCCGATCCGTCAACGCCGTCAAGCGCTGCGCGCGGACCGCGAGCCATTGGCTCAAACCGAGCGCGAGCCTTTCGCTACGGTCGTCGAGTCGTTGCTGCGCCGCCCCGATCAGGCCCGCCGGATCGGGCAGGCCGCGCGCCAAGCCTTCGAGCCGCATACGGTCTTGCACCAGGCGCCGCGCCATCGACGAGGCGAGGCGCCCGCTCAACCCGTCGCTCTGCGCGATCAGATCGAGCCGCACCGGCACCGCCATTTCGGCGGCGGCGGTCGGCGTCGGCGCGCGCCGGTCGGACGCATGATCGATCAGCGTCGTGTCGGTCTCGTGGCCCACCGCCGATATCAGCGGGATCGCCGATTGGGCGGCGGCGCGCACCACGATTTCCTCGTTGAAGGCCATCAAATCCTCGAGGCTGCCGCCGCCACGCGCCACGATGATGAGATCGGGGCGCGGCACGGCGCCGCCGGGCGGAATCGCGTTGAAGCCGGCGATGGCGGCGGCGACCTGTTCGGCGGCGCCCTCGCCTTGCACCGCGACCGGCCAGAGCAGCACCCGGCGCGGGAAGCGATCCTTCAAGCGGTGCAAGATGTCGCGGATGACCGCGCCCGAGGGCGAGGTGACGATGCCGATCGTCTCGGGCAGGAACGGCAGCTTCTTCTTGCGCGCGGCGTCGAACAGCCCTTCGGCGGCGAGCCGCTTGCGCCGGTCTTCGAGAAGCTTCAGCAGCGCGCCAATTCCGGCCAGCTCCAGGCTTTCGATCACGAGCTGATAGCGCGAGCGCGAGGGATAGGTCGTGAGGCGGCCCACGCACACCACCTCCATGCCGTCTTCCGGCGAGAGGGCGAGACGCGGCGCGGTGCCGCGCCAGATCACGGCGTCGAGATTGGCCTCCGCGTCCTTCAAGGTGAGGTAGCAATGGCCCGAGGCATGGCGCTTGAAGCCCGAGATTTCGCCGCGGACGCGGACATAGAAAAAATTCTGCTCGATACTGCGCTTCAGGGCCGCGGACAGTTCGCCGACCGTGTATTCGGGCAGGTTGGCCCGCGCCGGGGCCGGGTGCGTGAGGCTGGTTTCCGTCATCCCGCGTTATGATACAAGAGCCGGCGGGACGAAGGGAAATCATGCGTGTTTTGCTGATCGGATCGGGTGGACGCGAGCATGCGCTGGCTTGGGCGCTCGCCGGCTCGCCGATCTGCGACAAGCTCTTTTGCGCGCCCGGCAATTCCGGCATCGCCGAGGAAGCCGAATGCGTCGAACTGGCGCCGAGCGATCTCCTCGGCATCGTCCAATTCGCGAAACGCGAGGCGATCGATTTCGTCGTGGTCGGCCCCGAGGCGCCGCTGGTGACGGGCCTGGTCGATCTGCTGGAAGCCGAGGGCATTCCGGCGTTCGGGCCCAGCGCCAAGGCGGCGCGGCTCGAAGGCTCCAAGGGCTTCGCCAAGGATCTGTGCGCCAAATACGACATCCCGACCGCCCCTTATCGCCGCTTCAGTTATGCCGACGCGGCGCGGGATTATGTCCGCATCCTGGGCGCGCCCATCGTGGTCAAGGCCGACGGGCTGGCGGCCGGCAAGGGCGTCACCGTCGCCATGACCGTCGAGGAGGCTTGCGCCGCGATCGACGCGGCGCTGCTGGAGCGGCGCTTCGGCGCCGCCGGTGCCGAGCTGGTGATCGAGCAACATCTCGAAGGCGAGGAAGTGAGTCTGTTGGCGCTGGTCGATGGCGCCCATGTACTGCCGCTCGCCTCGGCGCAGGATCATAAACGCGTCGGCGACGGCGATACCGGCGCCAATACCGGCGGCATGGGCGCCTATTCGCCGGCGCCCTGCCTCACCCCCGCGCTCGAGGCCGAGGCGATCGAGCGCATCCTGCGCCCGGCCGTGGCGGCGATGGCGCAAGAGGGCGCGCCCTTCAAGGGCGTGCTTTACGCCGGCCTGATCCTGACCAAGGACGGGCCGAAGCTGATCGAATTCAATGTCCGCTTCGGCGATCCCGAATGCCAGGCGCTGTTGCCGCGCCTCAAAAGCGATCTGCTGCCGGCGCTGTTGGCCGCGCGGTCCGGCGATCTCAAGGATTTCAATCTGCGGTGGGACACGCGCGCCTCGGTCTGCGTGGTGATGGCGGCCAAGGGCTATCCCGGCGAGCCGCTGCGCGGCGGCGAGATCAAGGGGCTGGCCGCGGCGGCGCGCGATCCGCTGGTCAAGATTTTTCACGCCGGCACCCGGCGCGACGGCGACCGGCTCCTGGCCGATGGCGGCCGCGTCCTCGACATCGTCGCGCTTGGCGACACCATCCGCGAGGCGCAGCATCGCGCCTATTACGCGATCGGCGCCATCGACTGGCCCGACGGCTTCTGCCGCAGCGATATCGGCTGGCGCGCGGTGGGGAGGTAGACGGGAGCGGTCAGCCGAGCGCTTCCGCGATTGCGGTTTTGAGCGCGGCCTGATCTTCGGGATGCAAACCACCGAGTCGCCGAATAACCAGCGACTGATCCAATGTCGCGAATACCGGCTTAACCACCGAAGGCTTGAGTAGGTTAGCGTCCCGCCAATGATTGAGCGCGGCTTGGGCGAACGCCGCGGCGGGACGAAGCTGACTGGTAATCGCCATGACAACGATATCGGGCCTGATCGCGTTATAGGCGCGACCGCTGACGACCACGGCAGGACGTTTTTTCAAGGCGGTTTGGCTGGTAAAGGGAAACGGCACCAGGACGACGTCGCCGAATTCATAAGGCATCGTAGACGTCGTCTTCGGGATTATCCCACACCGCGGCGAACGAGGCGGCACTGGTCTTAGCCGCGGCCCGGGTCAATGCGCGGTCTTGCTCTCGCGTGCGAATCAAGTCGACGAAGTCCTCGACCTCGGCGATCCGGTCGGGCGGCAACTGCTCGATTTTTTCGATCAAGGCACGCGCATTCGGAGACATCATCGTTCCCTTCGTGTGTCGGCGGTTAGATTATACCTTACCCGCGTGTCGCCTGGAACACACGGGCGCGCCATCGGCTGGCCCGACGGCTTCTGCCGCAGCGATATCGGCCCGCGATTCGGAAAAGACAGAATTCGGGGATGGCCCGCCTAAAGCGGGCCAAGGCGATTTTCCTTAGACGCGGCGGTAACCGTTGTCCGCGACAAGCGACGCCTCATCGCCTTTCCTGAAAGAACTTTTTCAGCAACTCCCCGGCCCGTGTCTCCTCGATCCCGCCATAGACCGTGGGCCGGTGGTGGCAGGTCGGTTGCCGCTAAAATTTCGGGCCGTGTTCGACTGCGCCCCCCTTGGGATCGTAGCCGGCGAAGTACAGCCGGCGGATGCGGGCGAAGGACATCTCCGCCGCGCACATGGCGCAAGGCTCCAGGCTGACATAAAGATCGTAACCGTCGAGCCGCCCCGTCCCGCGCCGCGCCGCGGCCTCGCGCAGCACCAGCATCTCGGCATG
>JAATGI010000371.1 GCA_015654725.1 Rhodospirillales bacterium | reverse complement strand
TTGGCTTCGCGCAGGCCGAGCTTGATGTTTATCTCGGCGAAACCGTTGCTCCGGCACGCGAAGGCGAGATCGAGCGCGATCGGGCCGGACACATAATCGGCCAGGACATTGAGCCCCAGCCGTTCGCGCGCGGCGGTGTCGAACGCGCCGGCGAGATGGTAGCGGGTCCGCACCGGGTCGGCGTCGAAATTCTCGATCCATTCGAGCGTCACCGGGACCTGTTCAAGCGCGGCCCGGCCTGCCACCGTGAATTGGCCGCGGCCCACCTCGAATTGCAAATCGCCGCCGGACAGGTCGCGGTTGAAGAAAATCTTGCCGACCGCGACATCCGAAAAGTGGCCGCGCGCCTCGTATTGGACCTGCGACGGGCGCAGATCCCGGCGCATCGGCATATGGAAGTGCAGACTGGCATCGGCCGTGCCGCCCGCCTGGGCCGCGTCGATCCCGAGCGCGTGGGTAAATTGATACGGCTTGGTGTCCAGCTCGGTCAGGAAATCCTGGAGCGGGCCCTCAACCGTCACGTCGACGGTCCCCTCCTGCTGCGCCTTGTCCAGCCCGGCAAACCGAACGGTACCGCCTGTGATCTTGGTGCCGCGGACGGTGCCCGTCGTCGGAGCGAGCTCGAACTTGGTCAGGTCGAAGCTTCCCGTGCCCGCGATATCCCGAATTGGCGTCAGCGGGTGGAAATATTCGACGACGAGATCGCGGTAAGCGAAGGTTCCGCCGAGATCGGTCACGACCGCCGACGGCCCGCCCGGCGCATCCAGCAGAATTTTGCCCGCCAGCTTGACCTCGCCGCCGGTGACCAGTCCGCCCTGGACATGCTCGACCACCCATTGGCGCGCAGGGATCGACAGCCATTCCGGCCACAGGCCCGGTAGGTCGGCCGCGACCAGATCGTGGACCTGCAAACGGCCGGTGAATTCGAGCGGCTTCGACGAGGTGCCGTCGAAATCGTTGACGGTCGCGGCAAGCGATATCTTGGGTTGGTTCGGCGCGTTCAATTCGAGCGTGCCTTCCTGAACTTCGATCCGGGCGGCGGCTGGAACGTAAGCCGCGCGAACATGGCCCCGCATGACCGCCAGCATGCCGCCGACGAAATCGGCGTTGACGATGCTGCCCTTGCCGAACCGCAAATCGGACCAGAAGTCGGTGAGGCGGAGTTCGGCGGTGTTGAGAGTGATGCTGATCTGACCGTCGATCGGCAAGTCGAGGGCCGCGAGCCGCTGCAACGCCGGCGCCGCCGCCGCGAACAGCGCCGGCCGCAAATTCGTAAAGTCGACCCCGATTTCCAGCTGGTGCGGCGCCGCGTCGTAATGAATGTCGCCGCGCAGCTCGGCGGTCTGGCCGCCGCGATCGACCGCGACCGACAACGTGCCGGCGATGCCCTCGGGCCGGCGGAACAGCGTGGCATTCGCGCTCTTCGCCTCCCAGGTCACGCCGAGCGCCCGGTCATCCACCGCCAGCGCCGCGGCGCGCACCTCGATTTCGCTGAGATAGCCGAACCCGCCCACCTTGTCGGGCGGCTGGGCCAGATCGCGCAACAGGCTCTCGGCCCAGTCGCCGGCGCCCGGCGCCTCGCCGCCGAGGCCGAAATGGAACGAGCCGTCGGCCTCGCGCAGCAGATGCAGCTCCGGCCCCGACAGCACGATGCGGGTGGGCGCCACGGTGCCGAGCAATGCCGCCTCGGGCGACAGCGACAGCGCGACCTCCGGCAGGGTCAATTCGGCACCGCCGTCGGCGCGCTTCACGTGCAGGCCCTGGACCAGGATTTCGAGGCGCGGCCCGTCGCCGAGGGCCAGGAAGGTATGATCGACCCGCGCCACCAGCCCCGGCTCGGCGCGCGCCAAAGCCGCCGCGACATAGGGCGCGAGCCAATCGAGCGAGATCGGGCCATTGGATATCAGCCAGAACCCGCCGGCCGACAGCAACGCGACCCCCCCGAGGATGGCGCCGATCCGTTCGGCCATCCGGATGGAACTCCGGAGAATCATCGCGCCAGCTTGACCTGTGTCGGGCCGCCGCGCAACCTCGCTCCTTCGTGACGTCGAGGGCCGGTCAACAATGAAGTCGCCCCTGCCGCCGGGCGCCTACCGCAATTTGCCCGCCCCCGCGGACGCGGCGCAAGCGGCGCTCGGCTTCTCCCGTTGGGCCGAAAGTGCCGCCGCGGAAGGCGAATTAGCCACGATCATGCGGGATCTGGCCGCGGACGAGGCCGGACACCGGCTGCTGGTGGCGATTTTCGGCAACAGCCCGTTCCTGACCCAATGCTGCCTCGCCGAGCCGGCGCTGCTGGCGCGGTTGGTGCGCGACGGCCCGGACCCGACCTTCGCCGATATCGTGCATGGCCTCGATCGCGCGTTCGAAGCGCCGCCAAGTCGCGACACGGTCATGCGCGTCTTGCGCGTCGCGCGGCGGCGTGCCGCGCTGACCATCGCGGCCGCCGACATCGCCGAGTGGTGGCCGCTCGAACGCGTCACCGGCGCGCTCAGCGCCTTCGCCGAGGCGGCGCTCGGCGCGGCGCTGCGCCATCTGCTTCTGACCGCGGCGGCGGCGCGCGAGATCGAGCTGGCGCAGCCGGCGCTTCCGGACCGCGATTGTGGCCTGTTCGTCCTGGGCATGGGCAAGCTCGGCGCCCGCGAGCTCAATTACTCGAGCGATATCGATCTCATCCTGCTCTACGACGCCGACAAGGCGCGCTATACCGGCCGCCACAGCCCGTCGCAGTTCTTTTCGCGCCTGGCGCAAGAGCTGGTGCGGATTTTGTCGGAGCGAACCGGCGACGGTTATGTCTTTCGTGTCGATCTGCGGCTGCGCCCCGATCCGGGCTCGACCCCGGCCGCGATGTCCACCCTCGCCGCCCTCACCTATTACGAAAGCGCCGGACAGAATTGGGAACGCGCGGCGCTGATCAAGGCCCGGCCGGTCGCCGGCGACCGCGCCGCCGGCCGCGAATTTCTCGCCGAGCTGACGCCGTATCTCTGGCGTCGCCATCTCGATTTCGCGGCGATCCAGGACATTCATTCGATCAAGCGCCAGATCAACGCCCATCGCGGCGGCGGCAAGATCGCGGTCGCCGGGCACAATATCAAGCTCGGGCGCGGCGGCATCCGCGAGATCGAATTCTTCGCCCAGACCCAGCAATTGATCTGGGGCGGGCGCATGCCGGAACTGCGGGTCGCCGGCACCTGCGACGCGCTCGAGGCGCTGGCGGCGTCGGGCCGGATCGCGCATGACGCCGCCAGCGACCTGATCGAGTGCTATCGCTATCTGCGCCGTCTCGAACATCGTTTGCAGATGATCGACGACGCGCAGACCCACTCGCTCCCAACCGAAGCGGAAGGGTTGCGGCGCGTCGCGATCTTCATGGGCGAGCGCAATGTCGAGGAATTCTCCGCGGCGGTGCTGAAGCACCTCGCCACGGTCGAGACCTATTACGCGCGTCTGTTCGAGGAAGCGCCGTCCCTCGCCGGACCGGGCAATCTCGTCTTCACCGGCGCCGAGGACGATCCCGACACGCTCGCGACCCTGCACGGCATGGGCTTCGCCGATCCCAAAGCCGTGGCGGCGATGGTGCGGGGCTGGCATCACGGCCGCTATCGCGCCACCCAAAGCCAGCGCGCCCGCGAGCTGTTGACCGAATTGATTCCGCGCCTCCTCAGCGCGTTCGGCGGCGCGCCCGCGCCCGACGCCGCGCTGCTGCGGTTCGACCGTTTTCTCGCGCGCCTGCCGGCGGGCGTGCAGCTCCTGTCGCTGTTCTATCGCAACCCGGGGCTGATCGACCGCATCGCCGAGATCATGGGCGCCAGCGCGCGCATGGCCGAGCAGCTCGCGCAATACCCGATCCTGGTCGAGGCCCTGGTTCAAGAAGACGAACCGCCGCCCGCGGATCGCCCGGCGCTCCTGGCCGATATCGACCGGACGCTGGCGGCGGCGCGGCACGAAGAGGAGCTCTATGACAAGGCGCGGCGCTGGGTCGGCGACCGCAAGTTCCGCATCGGGGTGGCGTTGCTGCGCGGCCAGCTCGATGCCGAGCAGGCCGGCCGCGCCTTCGCCGCCACCGCCGAAGCCGCCATCGCCGGGCTGCTGCCGAAGCTCGAAGCCGGCTTCGCCCGCGCCCACGGCACGGTTCCGGGCGGCGGCATCGTCGTGCTCGGCCTCGGCAAGCTGGGCGGCCGCGAAATGTCGGCCACCTCCGATCTCGATTTGATTTGCGTCTATGACGCGCCGGACGGGGTCGAGGCGTCGAGCGGGCCGCAGCCGCTGTCGGTACCGAGCTATTACGCGCGCCTGTCGCAGCGGCTTATTTCCGCGCTCACCGTGACCACGCGCGAGGGCAATCTCTATGAGGTGGATATGCGGCTCAGGCCCTCGGGCAACGCCGGGCCGCTGGCATCGAGCCTCGCCGCCTTCCGCCGCTACCATGACGAGCAGGCCTGGACCTGGGAGCAGATGGCGCTGACCCGCGCGCGCGTCGTCGCCGGGCCGCGCGGTCTGCGCCAGGCGGTGAACGACTGCGTTCGCGCGACCCTGACCCGGGCGCGCGACCCCGTGCTGCTCGCCGGCGAGGCCGCCGAGATGCGCGACAAGATCGCCGAGACCCATCGCCATCCGAGCTTCTGGAACGTGAAGCATCGCCGCGGCGGGCTGGTCGATATCGAGTTCATCGCGCAATATCTGCAACTGCGCGAGGCCCATCGCCGGCCGGATTTGTTGCGCGAGAACACGGCCGAGGCGCTCGCGGCGCTGGAAGCGGCGGGCGTGCTGGCGGCCGATACCGCGCGTGAGCTGCTCGCCGCTCTAAAGCTGTGGCACGCGGTCCAGCAAATGCTGAAACTCACCTCCGTCGAACAAGAGATCGACGAGACGGCGGCCGCGCCGGCTTTCCTCGCGCTGATGGCGCGCGCGGCCGGCGCGGTTGACTTCGCCCGGCTCAAGCGGAATATGGATGAGGCCGCCGAAAGCGCCTTCGCGCGCTTTCAAGCGATCGTCGTGGCGCCAGCCGCGGCCGCGAAAAAAACGGAGGGGAAAAATCATGAGCCTTGAAATCGGCGACAAGGCGCCGGACTTCACCTTGCCCACGGATGCCAACGGCAACGTCACGCTGTCCAAGCTCAAGGGCAAGAAGGTCGTGCTCTATTTCTATCCCCGCGACGACACGCCGGGCTGCACCAAGGAGGCGTGTAATTTCCGCGACGACTTCCCGAAATTCAAAAAGACCGACGCCGTGGTGATCGGCGTCTCCAAGGACACCGTCGCCTCGCACGATAAGTTCAAGAAGAAATACGATCTGCCCTTCACCCTGGCCTCGGACAAGGAACTCACCGCCGCCAAGGCCTATGGCGTCTGGGTCGAAAAGGCGTTCATGGGCCGCAAATTCATGGGCGTCGAGCGCGCCACTTTCCTGATCGACGGCAAGGGCGTGATCCGAGGCGTCTGGCACAAGGTCAAAATTCCCGGCCACGCCGAGGAAGTGCTCGAGGCGGCGAAGACGCTATAGCCGTTACGCGGCGCGCTTGACGGTGGCGATCTTCGCCAGCGACGCCGCCAGCTTTTGCCCAGCGCGCCAGAGATCGTGATTCGTTTGCATCGCCAAGTAGGTCTCGATCGGCGAGCCGATGAGCTTGCCGTAACGCAGCGCCATATCGGCGGTCAGGCCATGCCGGCCATCGAGCACGGCATAGAGCGCGGTGCGGGTCACGCCCATCCGGCGCGCCGCCTCGGCCAGGGGCAGCCGCACATGTTCGACCAAGATTTCCCGCATTAATTCCCCGGGATGCGTGGGTGGCCGCTTTAAGGGCCGCTTGGCGCGATACTCGGTCATCGTCCATCTCCTCATACGTCAAACGGACTAGTGATAACCCGTCTCCCACAGGTCCTTTAGTCCCTTATGCCGGAAACTTTCGATCACGGCCGTAGTGTAAACAAATAGTCGTCATCTGCAAACAAATTGTGTACAGGAGCGAACTCATGGCGGACCTGTCAATGACACGCGGCGCGTTTGCCCTCGGTGATTTCGCGTTCGATGTCGGGGCGTCGCTCACGGGCGCGCAGCTCCGCCGCTCACCCCCTACGTCCGACCCGTCAATGGGGAGCTTTACCGTTTTCTAACACTTGGCCGTTACCGTTATCGTTAACGCGCCATTACCGAAGCGCGCGCGAAAGGCTCGGTGCGATGGAAACGCCTGACGAGTTTCGTTCGGCGACGACGGCGGCGGAACCGGATCTGCGCGAGCAGCTTCGGCTACAGACGGAAAAGCTCGCCGCCGCGGAACGGCGCGAAGCGGAATCCTATCATTTGCTCCGGCAATTGATCGAGCATCTGCCGATCGGCATCAGCGTCACCGACCCCGATCTCACGGTGCGGGCGGCCAACTGGGCCTTTTTCGAGCTCCTCGACCTGCCGAGCGACCGCTTGAAGGTCGGCGACCCGCTGGAGAAATTCGTGCGCTACAGCGCCGAGCGCGGCGACATCGGATCGGGCGATCCCGACGAATTGGCGCGCCAATGGCTGGCGCGGATCGGCACCGCGACGGCACGGAAGACGGAATGGGCGCATCCGAGCGGCCGGTTGTTGGAAATCATGCGCGCCGTGCATGACGGCGGCGGGTTCAGCACCATCTATGTCGACATCACCGAGCAGCGCCGGCGCGAGACCGAATTGGCCGCCGCCAAGCTCGAGGCCGATCGCGCGAACCGGGCGAAGTCCGAATTCCTCGCCAATATGAGCCACGAAATCCGCACACCCATGAACGGCGTGGTCGGCATGATCGGCCTGTTGCTGGACACGCGGCTGTCGAGCGAGCAGCGCGAATATGCCGAGGCGGTGCGCGCCAGCGCCGACGCGCTCCTCGGCGTCATCAACGACATTCTCGACATCTCCAAGCTCGAGGCGCGCAAGGTCGAGCTGGAAGCGATCGATTTCGACGTCGTCGAGTTGGTGGAAAGCGCGGTCGGATTGCTGGCGGGGCGCGCGGGAGAGCGCGACATCGAGCTCGGCGTCTTCGTGGCGCCCGAACTGCGTCACGGCTTGCGCGGCGACCCGACGCGGCTGCGCCAGGTGCTGCTGAATCTCCTCGGCAACGCCATCAAATTCACCGAGCGCGGCGGCATCTCGGTCGAGGTTTGGCCGGTCCGCGCCGGCTTCGACGATCCCGCCCCGCGTATCCGCTTCGAAATCACCGACACCGGCATCGGCATGTCCGAGGCGACCTGCGCCAAGCTGTTCCAGAAATTCAGTCAAGCCGACAGTTCCGTGACGCGCCGCTTCGGCGGCACCGGGCTGGGGCTCGCGATCTCGCGCGAGCTGGTGGAGTTGATGGGTGGGGCAATCGGAGTCGAGAGCGAACTCGGCACAGGCAGCAAATTCTGGGTCGAGGTGGCGCTGTCGCCGGCGGCCAGCGCGGTGCCCCGCATCGCCAAGGCCCCCCGGCGGTGCTCGCCGGGCTCAAGGCCCTGATCGTCGACGATACCGAGGTGAATCGCCGGATCCTGACCGGCCAGCTCAATTCGCTGGGCCTGGAAACGGAAAGCGT
>JAATGI010000374.1 GCA_015654725.1 Rhodospirillales bacterium | reverse complement strand
GTTGGGGCTGGGGGGTGGGGCGGAGGCCTCCATGAACCGTCCTCCTTGCGGCAATCTAGGCCGGGGCGCCCGGTTTGCCAAATCGGGCGCTTAGGGGGGCCAAATGAAAGGCGCCCGGTCAGGGGGGATTGACCGGGCGCCGGAAGCGCGGATCCGCGCCAAGTCGGGAGGCGCTGGATGAACGGCGGGAGGGTCCGCCGACCGCTTCTGGCCAGAAGTTGGGCTGCGTTGGCACGGCGGAAAACTGTCGAATGCGCATAGCGCGCCTCCTGCTTATGCATGCCTCGCTGGTACTGGCACCCCATCAGCGCAATTTTATGTCGCAATTTGGCTTGGATAAGCTTGTCACGAAGCCCGGTTATCCGGCATCTTCGTGCGGTCTCGGGGGCAAGTAGATGCCGGTCAAAGCCGCCAAAATCGATACCGTCGCCGTGCCTGATCGCGCCATCGATCTGGGTATTCTGCCAAGTCTGATCGGCTATCACCTGCGCAAGGCCCAGCTCGCGGTATTCCAGGATTTCGCCCGCGCGGCCGGGTCCGCCGAGGTCACCCCCGGCCAGTTCGGCGTGCTCACGGTGATCGATCGCAATCCGGGACTGAGCCAGACGCGGCTCGGCCAGACCCTCGGCATCGATCGCTCGACTCTGGTGACGGTGATCGACCGGCTCGAGGCGCGCGGCCTCGTGGAGCGCGCCGACGCGCCCCGGGACCGCCGCTCCTACGCGCTTCATCTCAGCGCCCGGGGACGCAATCTATTGACGGAATTGACCGAGGCCGTCCGCGCCCACGAGCAACACATCGCGCGCGATCTCGCCGCCGGGGAAAGAGCCACGCTGATCGCCTTGCTGCGTCGCGTCCGCAAGGCGGAAGAATGACCCCGATGCCGCTCAGTGCGGAATCCGACCCTTCGCGATGCGGGGATCGATCCATTCAAAGGTGACGGGGGCGATCGGCATGCCGTAACGCGGGTCGAGCAGGGTCACCGTCACCGGCCGCGCCTGGGCATCGACGATAGTCCACTGCCGCAATTCCAGCGGCTGATTCGCCATGGTCAGGGTGACGGTGCCGAGATCGGGATTGTCGGTCTCGACCATGGTCATTTCGATCACGCCGGGTTTGCGCTCCAAGCGGGTGATGGTGACGTCGCCGCTTGCCTTGATGTCGGGACGCAACAGGAACCAGGCCGGCGTGTCCTCGACCAGCGTCTTCGACAGCTGTTCGAGCTTGTCGTCCCAATAATAGATGCCGCGCCCGTCGGCGATGATCATGATCGGCACCGGCGGATCGTATTGCAGGCGCAACTTTCCCGGCCGCTCGATATAGAGCATGCCGGACGAGTCGCTGCCGTCGGCGGCGATCTGCTGGAAGCGCGATTCGAGGGTGTGGATGTTGTTGAGATAAGCGATCACGCGCGTGACATCGGCCTGATCCTGTTCCGAGAGCTTGTCCGCGACCGGCGCCGCAGCGCGAAGGAGACGCGGCGTGAATGCCGCGAACGTTAAGCCAGCGGTGGCAAGGAGAAATTGGCGGCGTTTCATACTCTGGCCTTGATCTTCTCCGCTTACCCTCCCCCTCGATGGGGGAGGGCGACGAGCCGCGAAGCGGCGAGGCGGGTGGGGGTGACCGCGCCGATGCATCACCCCCACCCTGCAACCACTCATATAAGGATTTCAGCACCGCTTCAGTAGGGCCTGCCGTCCTTGTGCCGCATGCGCCATTTGCCCTCGATCAAGCCGGCTTCGAGATCGTCGTCGGGATAGACCACGGTATCATCGGCGCTGCGATCGCCGATTTCGAGGTAGAGCACGTCGCGCGCGCCGCGATTGACCAGATGATGGGCATCGCCGGTGCCGGACTTAAACCCGGCGCAATCGCCCGGCTTGAGCGGCGTCTCGCCGGCGTCGGTAATCAGCACCGGCTCGCCTTCGAGGATATAGATCAACTCGTCCTGCTTCGAATGCGCGTGCCGCAGCGCCGAGACCGCGCCGGGTTTGAGGCGGGTGACATTGACGCCGAAATTCACCAGGCCGAACGCCTCGCCGAGACGGCGTTTCTCGCGGCCCGCTACCCGCGCGGCGAACGGCGCCGGATAGTTGGTCTTGCGCGCCTGCTCCGGCACGTCGAGGGCGCGCAGCGCCACGGGCCTTGTCACGTTGGACATGGCACCTACCCGACATCCCGCGCCAGGACTTCGCGCTTGCCGACATGGTTGGCGGTCGAGATCACGCCTTCCGCCTCCATCTTTTCGATGATGCGCGCGGCGCGGTTATAGCCGATCTGGAGGTGGCGCTGCACGAAACTGGTCGAGGCCTTGCGCTCGCGGCACACGATCGCGACGGCGCGGTCGTAAAGCTCGTCGCCGGAACCGCCGTCCTCGCCATCGAGCGGCGGTAAATCGTCGTCGTCATCGTCCACGGTCACATCGTCGATATAGATCGGCGCCGGGCCGTTATCCTTGAGGAAGCTCACCACCGCCTCGACTTCCGCGTCGGAGACGAACGGACCATGCACGCGGGTGATACGGCCGCCGCCGGCCATATAGAGCAAGTCGCCGCGGCCGAGGAGCTGCTCGGCGCCGGACTCGCCAAGGATGGTGCGGCTGTCGATCTTGGAGGTGACCTGGAAGCTGATTCGGGTCGGCAGATTGGCCTTGATCGTGCCGGTGATGACATCGACCGACGGGCGCTGCGTCGCCATTACGATATGGATGCCGGCGGCGCGCGCCATTTGCGCCAGGCGCTGTGTCGCCGCCTCGATTTCCTTGCCCGCGACCATCATCAGATCGGCCATCTCGTCCACCACCACGACGATGAGCGGCAGCGGGTCGGTATCGAGCGCCTGATCGACGAATTGCGGCTCGCCGGTCTCGGGATCGTAGCCGGTCTGCACCTTGCGCATCAGCGTTTCGCCGCGCGCCTTCGCCTCGGCGATGCGCTGGTTATAGCCCTCGATGTTGCGCACCCCGAGCTTCGACATGGCGCGATAGCGGCTTTCCATCTCGCGCACCGTCCATTTGAGCGCGACCACGGCTTTCTTGGGATCGGTCACCACCGGGCACAGCAAATGCGGAATGCCGTCATACATGGAAAGTTCGAGCATTTTCGGGTCGATCATGATGAAGCGGCATTCGTCGGGCGGCAGGCGATACAAGAGCGACAGGATCATGGTGTTGATGCCGACCGATTTGCCCGAGCCGGTGGTGCCCGCGATCAAAAGATGCGGCATGCGCGCCAGATCGGCGGTGACGGGCGTGCCGGCGATATCCTTCCCCAGCACCAAGGTCAGGCGCGCGGCGGTGCGCTCATAGGCCTCGGAGGACAGAAGCTCGCGCAAATACACCATCTCGGCCTTGGCGTTGGGCAGCTCAATGCCGATCACGTTGCGCCCTGGCACCACCGCGACGCGGGCCGAGATCGCGCTCATCGAGCGCGCGATATCGTCGGCGAGGCCGATCACGCGCGAGGACTTGATGCCCGGCGCGGGCTCGAGCTCGTACAGCGTGACGACGGGGCCGGGATTGGCCTTGACGATCTCGCCGCGGACGCCGAAATCCCCGAGCACGCTTTCGAGCCGGCGCGAATTGGTCTCCAACTCCGACTTGGACAGCGGTTGGCGATCCGCCGCTTTGGGAGCAGCGAGCATCGACACCGCCGGGAAATCCCATTTGTCGGATTTCCTGGGCACTGGTTTCGGCGCGGCCTTCTTGCGCGGCGCGCGGGC
>JAATGI010000329.1 GCA_015654725.1 Rhodospirillales bacterium | reverse complement strand
CGCGGCGCTGCTCGTGGTGCCGGTGATGCTGATCGTCGCTTACGGCGCGGCGCGGGTCACCGCTCAGTTGTTCGCCGAATTGCGCGAGGCGGCGATCGACGACCGGGGCGGCGTATTGGGTGTGTTCCAATCGCCCCAGAGCCTCGCCCGCGTGGTCGGGCCGCTGATCGCCGGACCGCTCTTCGCCTAATTCGGCCGCAACGCGCCTTATTGGGCGGCGGCGGCGGCAATGGCGGTCGCGGCGATCCTGGCGCTCGGCCTCTTGAAGCGCGTCCCCGCCGAGGCGGAAGCGTCATGAAGGGCGCGCGTCCCGCCGGCGCGGGCGGCCGCCGCGAAGTGGGCTTCCGGCAGGAGCTCGGCGCGATCCGCCTGCTGTTTCCCTATCTCTGGCCGCGCGACCGCGCCGATCTGAAGCTGCGCGTCGTCGGCGCGATGGCGCTTTTGATCGCGGCCAAGCTGATCGCGGTGGGCGTGCCGATGCTTTACAAGCTCGCGGTCGATCGGCTGACGCCCGGGCACCAGGTGGCGCTGCTCGCCGCCGTGCCCGTGTTTCTCATTATCGCCTACGGCGTCGCGCGCGTGGGCGCGCAAATTTTCGCCGAGTTGCGCGACGCGGTCTTCGCCAAGGTCGAGCAGCACGCCGTGCGCGAGGTGGCGCTTTCGACCTTCCGCCATCTTCATTCGCTGTCGCTGCGCTACCATCTGGAGCGCCAGACCGGCGGCTTGTCGCGCGCCATCGAGCGCGGCGTCCGCGGCACCGAATTCCTGCTCTCCTATCTGCTGTTCAGCCTGGTGCCGACACTGGTCGAAATCAGCTTGGTCGCCGCCATTCTGTGGCGGCTCTATTCGATCACCTTCGCGCTGGTGACGCTCGCCGTCATTATCGGCTATGTCGGCTTCACCTTCACCGTCACCGACTGGCGCATCAAATTCCGCCGCGAGATGAACGAGCGCGACACCGAGGCCAACAGCAAGGCGGTGGACTCGCTCTTGAATTTCGAGACCGTCAAATATTTCGCAAACGAGGAGCACGAGGCGCGGCGCTTCGACGTGGCGCTTGCCGCCTATGAGCGCGCGGCGGTCAAGAGCCAGACCACGCTGTCGGCGATGAATATCGGCCAAGGCATCATCATCGCGATCGGGCTCGTGGGCGTCATGCTGCTGGCGGCGCAGGGCATCGTCCAGGGCCGCATGTCGGTGGGCGATTTCGTGTTGGTCAATTCCTATCTCGTGCAGCTTTACGCGCCGCTAAACCAGCTCGGCATGGTCTATCGCAACATCAAGCAGTCGCTCACCGACCTCGAAGCCATGTTCCGGCTTTTGAAGGTCAAGCCGGACATCGCCGACGCGCCCGACGCCCGGCCGCTCGAGGTCGCCCGCGGCGAGATCGTATTCGACCGGGTCTCCTTCGCCTACGACCAGCGCCGGCCGATCCTGCATGAGGTGTCGTTCCGGGTCCCGCCTGGCGGCACGGTGGCGATCGTGGGCGCGAGCGGTGCCGGCAAATCGACCATCTCGCGGCTCCTGTTCCGCTTCTACGATGTCGATGACGGCGCCGTTCGCATCGACGGGCAGGATATCCGCGATGTGACGCAAGACAGTTTGCGCCGCGCCATCGGCGTGGTGCCGCAGGACACCGTGCTGTTCAACGATTCGATCCGCTACAATATCGGCTATGGCCGGCCGGGCGCCGCGCCGGGCGAGATCGAGGACGCGGCGCGGCGCGCGCGGCTCGACCAATTCATCGCGCATCTCCCGGACGGGCTCGCGAGCCAGGTCGGCGAGCGCGGCCTCAAGCTGTCGGGCGGCGAGAAACAGCGGGTCGCGATCGCGCGCGTCATCCTGAAAGGCCCGCGCATCCTGGTGTTCGACGAGGCCACCTCGGCCCTGGACACCAAGACGGAGCGGGAGATTCAGGCCAGCCTCGAGGAGGTATCGCACGCGCGCTCGACCTTGATGATCGCACATCGCCTGTCGACGGTGACGCATGCCGATGAGATCCTGGTGCTCGAGCAAGGCCGTATCGTCGAGCGCGGCGATCACCCCTCGTTGCTGGCGAAAGACGGCGCCTATGCCCAGATGTGGCGCCGCCAGCAGGAAGCCGCCGAACGCGCCGAGGAACTCGCCACCGTCGCGGAATAGCGGGCATCGCCACAATCGATAAAGGTTGACTTAGGACCAATTCGGTCCAATTTCTCGCTTAGTCCGTTCGCAAGAGGCCACGCATGTTCATTCAGACCGAGACCACGCCCAATCCCTCCACGCTCAAATTCATTCCCGGCCGCGCCGTGATGAGCGAAGGCACGGCGCAAATCACCGATGCCGACGACGCGAAGCGCTCGCCGCTGGCCGAACGCCTGTTCGGCGTACCCGGCGTCACCGCGGTTTTTCTCGGCGGCGATTTCGTCTCGGTGACCAAGGATGGCGATCAGGACTGGTTCGAATTGAAGCCCGGCATCTTGGCCGCGATCATGGAGCATTACACCTCGGGCCGGCCCACGATCCTGGCGCCGACGGGCGAGGCGCCGGCGGCCGCCGAACCCGACAGCGAAATCGTGACGCAGATCAAGGAATTGATCGAGACCCGCGTCCGCCCCGCGGTGGCGCAGGATGGCGGCGACATCGTGTTCGAGCATTTCGAGGACGGCATCGTCTATCTGCAGATGCACGGCTCCTGCTCGGGCTGCCCCAGCTCGACAGCGACGCTGAAGGCCGGGATCGAGAACATGCTGCGGCACTACATCCCCGAAGTGGTCGAGGTCCGCGCCCTTTAGGTCCTGGCCGGCATCATCGGGCGGTCGAGCGCATCGTCGCCCAGAAGCGGATAGTTTCGCGCCTCGAACAATTGATAATGCCACCACTCATTGCCGTAGAAATCCCAGCCCGCGGCACTCATCAGCCCCAATAACAGCAATCGATTCTTCTGCGCCGGCGCCGGAATGTCGGTATTGCCGTGATGCGACAGGGGCGTGAAGGCATCGAAGCCGGTCCCCATATCGAGCTCGTGCCCGCGCTCATCCACCAAGGTCAGATCGACCGCGACGCCGCGCGAATGCGGCGAGCCCTTGCGCGGATCGGCGAGAAATTCAGGATCGGGCCGGAAATTCCACAGCACCCATTGCGCCTCGCTCGGCCGGAAGGCGTCGAAAATCTTGATCCGCAAGCCGAGCGCCCGGGCCAGCGTCACCGCCCGGGCGAGCCGCGCCGCGGCATCGTCATGGAGATAACAGCCGGGCCTTGCATAGACCGGCCTGCCGGTGAAATTGTTCGCCGTGGCGTAGGCAATTTCCAGGCGAACTTGGTGGCGTTGCGCCGCGATCTCGACAAGACTCATGGCTCGACTGTGAAGCAAGCGTGGCCATGATTCAGCATTTTTCTTCGCCCGATCCCGCATGATGACGGTGCTCGGCATCGACAGCGCCGGGCGGGGCGCCTCGGCGGCCGTGCTGCGCGGCGACGATGTCTTG
>JAATGI010000189.1 GCA_015654725.1 Rhodospirillales bacterium | reverse complement strand
GCCGCGCTCGCCCGCCACGCCGTCGAGGACGATGGCGCGCTCGATCGCTACCTTGCCGCGCGCAAACACGCCGCCGAGCGCTTTCGGGCGATCGCCGACGAAATCGCCGCCTCGCCCGCGCCCGACCTCGCCCGCCTCCTGGTCGCAAGCCAAGCCCTGGCGGCGCTGACGGCGGGGTGAGAGGCGCGTTTCTCGGCTTCGGCGCCGCCCCCGGTCACCGGCCGAACGCTCGTCGCCGGCGGCACGCGATTCATTGCTTCTCCCCCGCGCGGCGGGCGGATACTCTATCGGCCTCGGAAGCAACCGATGGGAACGGTCCAATGAGAGATGTGGATGTCGCGCGGCGCATCCTGTGCGTTTTTCCGCGATACACCTCTTCCTTCGGCATGTTCGAGCATACCTATCCGCTGACCGACGGCGTCCGCGCCTTGATGCCGCCCCAAGGTCTGCTCGTGGTCACGGCCGCGCTGCCGGAGCATTGGGAAGTCCGTTTCGTCGATGAAAATATCGAGCCGGCGAAAAGCGAGGATATCGATTGGGCCGATGCCGTGTTTGTCAGCGGCATGCATGCCCAGCGGCGCCAGATCGACGAAATTTGCCGCCGCGTCCACGCGAAGGGGAAAACCGCCGTGCTGGGCGGCCCCTCGGTTTCGGGCTGTCCGGAATATTACCCCGATTTCGATTACCTGCATGTCGGCGAACTCGGCGACGCCACGGACGAGCTGGTGGCGTTGTTGGCGCGCGATCCCTCCCGGCCGGAGCGTCAGATCGTCTTGACCACGCGGCAGCGCCGCGAACTTTCCGACTTTCCGATCCCGGCCTACGAACTGGTGCCGCTCGACCGCTATCTGATCGGCAGTATCCAATATTCGAGCGGCTGCCCCTATGAATGCGAATTCTGCGATATCCCGTCCCTCTATGGCCGCGTTCCCCGCCTGAAGACCGCGGATCAAGTCACGGCCGAGCTCGATAAACTCGTCGCCTGCGGCTTGTCGGGCGGGGTCTATTTCGTCGACGACAATTTCATCGGGCACCGGCGCGCCGTGCGCGAGCTGCTGCCTCACCTCGTCGAGTGGCAGCGGCGCAACCGCTACCCGGTCTCTTTTTCCTGCGAAGCGACGCTGAATATCGCCAAGCGCCCGGAGATTCTCGAACTCATGCGCGAAGCGTTGTTCGAAACCGTGTTCTGCGGAATCGAGACGCCGGAACCCGTGGCGCTGCGGGCGATGTCGAAAGAGCACAATATGATGGTGCCGATTCTGGAGGGCGTGCGCACGCTCAACCGCTATGGCATCGAGGTGTCGTCGGGCATCATTCTCGGCCTCGATACCGACACGCCCGATACCGGCGATCGAATCAGCGAATTCATCGAGCAATCCAATATCCCCATCGTCACCATCAACCTGCTCCAGGCGCTGCCGCGCACGCCGTTGTGGGACCGGCTGCGGCGCGAAGGGCGGCTGGTCGAAGACGACGAACGCGAATCGAACGTGGATTTCCGCCGGCCCCACGACGAGGTCGTCGCGACCTGGCGAGGCTGCATGGCGCGCGCCTACCGACCGGAGGCGGTCTTTGCCCGCTTCCAGCACCAGGTGACCGAGACCTACGCCAATCGGATCCGGCCCCTGACCTATTGGCAGCGGATGTCGTGGCACAATGCCGGAAGGGGCCTGCGTCTGCTGCGCCGAATTTTTTGGCAAGCCGGGATCCGGAGCGACTATCGGCGCCATTTCTGGAAATTCGCCCTGCCGCGCCTGATGCGGGGCGAGATCGATTACCTGATCCGGGTCGGGCTGATGGCGCATCACTTGATACTTTCCGGGGGCGAGGCCGGAGCCGGACGCCAGGCCGCGTCCCACTACTCCGCCAGGCCCGCGAAGGCGCCGATCGCCCGCGCGGCATAGGCCGGACGTACCGCCATCCCTCCCCGCTTGCGCTAGGGCCGGGTTAACGCCATTTTCTAGGCGAGCAACAAGGAACATGTCATGGAATTGGGTCTCGGCAACGCCGGCGCGGCCGACGCGGTGAATTTGGTCAAGAACGGCTCGACCGCGAGCTTCATGGCCGATGTCATCGAGGAGTCGAAATCGGTCCCGGTGATCGTCGATTTCTGGGCGACGTGGTGCGGGCCGTGCAAACAGCTCGGGCCGGCCTTGGAAAAGGCGGTGAAGGACGCGCGCGGCGCGGTGCGCCTGGTGAAGATCGACGTCGATCAGAACCAGGAGCTGGCGGCGCAAATGCGCATCCAGTCGATTCCCGCGGTCTATGCCTTCAAGGACGGGCGCCCGGTCGACGGCTTCGTCGGCGCGCTGCCGGAAAGCCAGGTCAAGCAGTTCGTCGGCAAGCTCGCGGCCACCGGCGGCGCCGGTCCCTCGCCGATCGAGGAAGCCTTGGCCGTCGCCAAGGAAGCGGTCGCGGCCGGCGATTGGGACCAGGCCGAGGATATCTACCAGCAGATCGCCGAGCACGAGCCGGAGAACGCCGATGCCATCGCCGGCTTGGCGCGCGCGGCGCTGCAAAAGAAGGATTTGGCGGCGGCGACAAAGCGGCTGGCCGATGTGCCGGCCGCGGCGGCAAGCCACGCCGAGATTCAAGCCGCGCGCGCCGCCCTGGAACTGGCCGAGGCCGGGCAGAAGGCGCAAGGCGCCTTGGGCGAGCTCGAAGCGCGGCTCAACCTGGACCCGAACGACCATCAGGCGCGGCTCGATCTCGCCTCGGCGCTGTTCGCCGCCGGCGAACGCGAGCGCGCCATCGACGAGCTCCTGGACCTGGTTCGGCGCGCGCGCGAATGGAACGAGCAAGCGGCGCGCAAGCAGCTGGTCAAATTCTTCGAGGCGATGGGCCATGCCGATCCGCTTACCGTGGCGACACGCAAACGGCTGTCGTCGATCCTGTTCTCGTAACCCCGGCCGATGAATCCCGGGCCGTTCGATCCCACCTTCGAGGAACTGCCCGAGCGGCTTGCCGTGTTTCCGCTGAGCGGCGTGTTGCTGTTGCCGCGCGGGCGCCTGCCGCTCAATATTTTCGAGCCGCGCTATCTCGAGATGATCCGGGACGCCCTGGCGTCGCCGTTGCGGCTCGTCGGCATGATCCAGCCCAAGGCGGATGAGCGCTCCGGCGCCGGCGTCATTCTCGGCGAGCCGGATTTGAGCCGCGTCGGCTGCGCCGGCCGCATCGTCTCCTTCGCCGAGACCGGCGACGGGCGCTATCTGATCGAGCTCAGGGGCGTGGCGCGGTTCGGCATCCGGCAAGAACCGCCACGCGACCGGCCCTATCGCTCCGTCATCGCCGAGTGGTCGCCCTATCGCGGCGACTTCGCGGAGCAGCCGCAATTCATCGACCGCGAGCGGGTGATGGCCGCCTTGAAGCCGTTCTTCGCGCAACAGGGCATCAAGCCCGATTGGCGCGGCATCGAGGGCCTGACCGACGACCGGCTGGTGATCACGATGGCGATGCTGGCGCCGTTCGCGGCGGCGGAAAAGCAGGCACTCTTGGAGGCCGCCGATACGCACGAGCGCGCCGAGATTCTGATCGGGCTGATGGAAATGGCGGTGCGCGCCACCGCCGGCCCGCCGTCGCAACTCAATTGACCGCGGAGAAGGACATGGCCGAGCGTGCGCCACAAACGCCCGACATCGATCCGAAGCTCTTGGAAATCCTGGTTTGCCCGCTGACCAAGACGACGTTGCGCTACGACCGTGTCGCCCAGGAACTCATCAGCCTCGAAGCCGGCCTCGCCTATCCGATCCGCGACGGCATCCCGATCATGCTGGTCGACGAGGCGCGGCGCCTCGACGACGCCGAGAAAGCCAGGCTCGAAGGCAAGCCCGCGCCGTGAGGGCGACCGAAATCCGCCTCAAGCGCGCGGAGAAAATTCTCGAGGTCAGTTTCGACGACGGCGCGTCGTTTCGGCTGCCGGCGGAATATCTGCGCGTCGAAAGCCCGTCGGCCGAAGTCCAGGGCCATTCGCCGGAACAGCGCCAGCTGGTGGCGGGCGCGGCGGGCGTCGGTATTTCGCGGCTCGAACCCGTCGGCAATTACGCCGTGCGCATCGTGTTCGATGACGGCCACGACACCGGGCTTTTTTCCTGGAGCTATCTTCACGAGCTCGGCCGCGAACAAGCGATACGGTGGAAACGCTATATCGATGCCATGGCAAAGGCGGGACTTAGTCGGCAGTAGTCAGTTGTCAGATACTGAAAACTGAGAACTTACAATTGCTCGCCCTTGGCAAGCCTTGGCAGCTCGCCGACGATGCCCATGGCGTGACGCATGAAGAGGCGCTTCAAGGGCGGCACTTGGCCGACCGCGACGAGGCCGGCATCGCGGGCGAGCCGCACCGGCGGCACGGAATTCGAGAACAGCCGGTTGAGGCCGTCGGTCGCCGCCGCGAGCAGTGTCGTGTCGAAGCGGCGCCAGCGTTCGTAGCGCGCCAAGATCGTCGCATCGCCCAGATCGAGACCGAGCCGGCGGCCATCGACGAGGCATTCGGCCAAGGCGGCGGTATCGCGAATCCCGAGATTGAGCCCCTGCCCCGCGATCGGATGAATGAGATGCGCCGCCTCGCCCACCAAGGCCAGGCGATGAGCGATCATGCGTTCGGCATGGAGAAAGGCGAGCGGATAGGACCAGCGCGGCCCTTCGGGTTCGAGCGCGCCAAGAAAATCGCCGAAGCGGGCCGCCAGCTCGCGCTTGAACGCGGCCTCGTCGAGCGCCAAGAGTTTGGGCGCGAGCGCCACGCGCTCGGTCCAGACGATCGAGGAGCGATCGCCTTGCATCGGCAGAATCGCGAACGGGCCGGCGGCAAGAAAATGCTCGACCGCGACGCCGCGATGCGGCCGCTCGTGGCGCACCGTCGTGACGATGGCCTTCTGCGGATAGGACCAGGCGAGCGCGCGAATCCCGGCGGCCCGGCGTTGCGGCGAGTCCTTGCCGTCGGCGGCGGCGACCAATTCGGCGCGGATCGTGCGCCCGTCGGCAAGCGCGAGCACGGCCGCGGCGTCGTCTCGCGATACCGTCTCGACCGACGCCGGCGCAAGCAGCTTGAGCGAAGGCAATTCCCCGGCGCGCCGGTGCAGCGCCGCGCGCAGATCGCGATTTTCGACAATCCAGCCCAGCGGTTCGTCGCCGACCTCGCGGTGATCGTAATGCAGGAATAGCGGCGAGGCGCCGTCGGCGACGCGGATGTCAAGAATCGGCTGGGCCTTGGCGGCGAGGAGCGGCCACACCCCGATCGCCTCGAGGACGCGTTTCGAGCCATAGGCGATGGCGCTGGTACGGCCGTCGAAATGCCGGTCCAGCGTACGCGGCGGCGCTTCGCGATCGATCAGCGCGACCGCGAGCCCGGCCGAGGCGCAGGCGATGCCGAGCGTCAGCCCGTTGAGCCCGCCACCGACAATCGCGAGTTCGGCCCGCATCTCCGCCATGGCGGCAGAGTGACGACTGGTCCCGCTTCTGTCCAGCACCGGGGCCGCAAGCGGGATAATCGGAACGCGCGCCCCTTAAAACGAAATCGCGCGGCGGAATGACCCGCCGCGCGACCCCGATAACCCGCGAACTGGAACTATTCGCCTTCGACGCCGATCGCGTAGGCGGTCTCGCCGTGAATCGCGTCGTCGCCGATCTTCAGCTTCGCCTCATCCATCCGCAACGGCACGAAGATCGAAATGACCTTGAGGATGATGAAAGTGGCGATGGCGTTGTACACGATGATGAACAGCGCGGCATAGACTTGGACCAAGAGCTGATGTCCGGAGTCGCCGTAGAACAAGCCGGTGACGCTGACGCCAGGCGCGTCCTTGTCGGTGCCGATATATTCGAGCATGGCCGGATTGGAGAGGAGGCCGACCAGCAAACCGCCCATCAGACCGGCGATGCCGTGCGTGGAAAACACGCTCAATGTGTCGTCCACCTTCATCATGAACTTAAGCTTTTGGAACTTGTTCATGGCGAACCACGGGATGACGCCGGCACAGATACCGATGATGATGGCGCCCCAGCCGTCGACGTAACCGGCGCCCGGCGTGATTGCCACCAAGCCCGCGATCATGCCGTTGACGGCACCGATGATCGACGGCTTGCCATAGGAAATCTTGTCCATCAGCGTCCAGACCAACAGAGCGACCGCCGTGGCCGTGTTGGTGTTGAGCACCGCGGCACCGGCATCGGCGTTGGCGAAGTAGGGATCGCCGCCGTTGAAGCCGTTCCAGCCCAGCCACAGAATGCCGGCGCCGATCAAGGTCACCAGCAGGCTGTTGGGCGGGAACGAATCTCGGTCCGCTTTCAGGCGCGGGCCGATCGTCGCCGCGGCGACGAAGCCGGATGTCCCGGCGGCGAGATGGATGACGTAGCCACCCGAAAAGTCCGCGGCGCCCATGCTCGCGAGCCAACCGCCACCCCACAGGCTGAACGCCCCGACCGTATAAACGACGGTCATCCATACCGGGCAGAAGATCACCCAGGCCGCGAAGTTCATTCGACCCAGCACCGAGCCGCCGAGAATGATCACCGTGATCGCGGCGAACACGAATTGGAAGAACACCAGGGTCGCCATCGGGAAAGCCAATTCCGGCATGCCGGCCGCCGCCGCCGGGACCGTCGCTTGGCCGGTCGTGAATGCCGCCGATGTCGCCAGGCCCGGCTGACCCAGGAAGGTAAACCACTGGGGTCCGAAGGCCATGTTGTAATCGAACAGTATCCACACGACCAAGACGGAGGCGAACGCGTAGAAGACCATGAACGCGGAGTTGATCGCCCACTTCTTCTTGACGACGCCGCCGTAGAGAACGGCGAGGCCCGGAATGCTTTGCAGGCCGACAAAGGTCGCGGCCGCTAACTGCCACGCATTGTCTCCTTCGTTTAGCCATTTAGGTGATGGTACGAGCATGGATATTCCCCCTGTTTTT
>JAATGI010000441.1 GCA_015654725.1 Rhodospirillales bacterium | reverse complement strand
TGGGTGATGTCACGATAGCCGATCTCGGTGGCGTGCTTTTCGATGGCCGCCAGGGCGCGCGAAAGCTCGCTGCGCGACACGGTGAAGGTCAGATCGGTCTTCTTTCCGTCCTCCGAGACATTCTGCACGATCATGTCGACATTGACGCCGCCATCGGCCAGCGGCCCGAAGATGGAGGCAGCGATGCCGGGCCTGTCGGGGATACGGTGCAGGGTGATCTTGGCCTCGTCGCGGCTATAGGCGATGCCGCTCACGACCTGCTTTTCCACGATTTCGTCCTCGTCCACCACCAATGTCCCCGGAGCATCGACAAAGCTCGACAATACTTGTACCCGCACCCGATGGTTCATCGCCATCTCGACCGAGCGGGCTTGCAGCACCTTGGCGCCTTGGCTGGCGAACTCCAGCATCTCTTCATACGTGATCTTATCCAGCTTGCGTGCCTTCGCAACGATGCGCGGATCGGTGGTATAGACGCCATCGACATCGGTGAAGATGTCGCAGCGCTCGGCGCCGAGCGCGGCCGCCAGCGCCACCGCCGATGTATCCGACCCGCCGCGCCCCAAGGTGCTGACGCGGCGGTCGGGGCCGAGGCCCTGAAACCCCGCCACCACCGCGATCTCGCCGTCTTCGAGGCGCCGGATCATGTCGCCGGCCGGAATCGCGCGAATCCTCGCCTTGCCGTGGGTGCCGTCGGTCTCGATCGGAATCTGCCAGCCCTGCCAGGAGCGGGCCTTGAGCCCCAAATCCTGGAGCGCCAGCGCCACCAGCCCGCTCGTAATCTGCTCCCCGGCCGCGACAACGGCGTCGTATTCGCGCGGGTCGGGCAGCGCCGCCGCCTCGCCCGTCCAGGCGACGAGCCGGTCGGTCGTACCCGCCATCGCCGACACCACGACCGCGATTTCGTTCCCGGCCTTGACCTCGCGCTCGACCCGGCGCGCCACGCCCTTGATGAGCGCGATATCGGCCACCGAGGTGCCGCCAAACTTCATCACAACGCGCGCCATGTCGCCTGAAACCTACCAATCTCGAACGCGGGGAGGGTTGCCGGGGAAAGGGCGCGTATTCATACTCTGCCGCGCGGCGCCGAAGCAAGGCAGGACGGCAGCGGAGGGCATGGCAATGCGCAACGACGTCAATCGCCAATGGGTGCTAAAGACACGGCCGAGCGGCCCCATCCAATCCGATACGTTTGAATTGCGCCAGGGCGCCGTTCCGACCCCAGGCCCGGGCGAAATCCTGGTGCGGAACCTATGGCTGTCGTTCGACCCGGCCCAGCGCGGCTGGCTGAACGACATGAAAAGCTATATCCCGCCGGTGGCGATCGGCGAACCGATGCGCGCCGCCGCGGTCGGCCAGGTCATCGAATCGAGCCACCCCAACTTCAAGCCGGGCGAACTCGTGTTGGGGACGTTCGGCTGGCAAGATTATGTCGCGGCTAAATCCGGCGGCATGCTGCCGGTGACCAAGCTGCCGCCCGGCGTGGCCCCGAACATGGCCCTTTCGATCCTGGGGTTGACCGGCCTGACCGCGTATTTCGGCATGCTGGACATTGGCGAGCCGAAGCCGGGCGATGTCGTGGTGGTCTCGAGCGCCGCCGGCGCCACTGGCTCGGCGGCCGGCCAGATCGCCAAGATCAAAGGCGCCAAGACCGTGATCGGCATCGCCGGCGGCAAGGAGAAATGCGCCTGGTTGACGCGGGAAGCCCATTTCGACGCCGCCATCGATTACAAGAACGAAGATGTCGGACGGCGGCTCGGCGAGTTGGCGCCCGCCGGCATCAATATTTATTTCGACAATGTCGGCGGCGCGATCCTGCTTCAGTGCCTCGCCCGCATCGCGTTCCATGGCAGGATCGTGCTGTGCGGCGGCATATCCTCGGGCTATGGCCCCGACCGAGGGTCGGTATCGCCGCTGACGAACTATTATTCGCTGCTCATCAACTCGGCGCGCATGGAAGGCTTCATCGTTCTCAACTATGTGGCGCGTTATCCCGAGGCCATCGCGCAGCTCATGCAATGGGTCAAGGCCGGACGGATCGCCTATCGCGAGGATATCGCCGAGGGGCTGGAGAACGCACCCGAGACGCTCAAGCGGCTGTTCGTCGGCGCCAATTTCGGCAAGCAGCTCATGAAAATTGCCGAGCCGCTGCTGCCGATCGCCTGAGCGAAGCGGCATGGCATCGCAACCCGCCGCCGCTATCGATCCCGAGGAGGTCGCGCGCTTCGAGGCGCAGGCCGCGCGCTGGTGGAACCCGGACGGCGAGGCAAAGCCGCTCCACCGCCTCAATCCGGCGCGGCTCCAATTCATCCGCGACCGGCTCACGGCGCATTTCGGCCGCGATCCTCGGGCGCTCAAACCCTTTACCGGCCTCAAGCTGCTCGATATCGGCTGCGGCGCCGGGCTGGTGAGCGAGCCGATGACCCGGCTCGGCTTCGCCGTCACCGGCATCGATGCCGGAGCGGAAATGCTGGCGGCCGCGCGCGCCCATGCCGAGGCCGCCGGCCTCGCCATCGCCTATCGCGATCTCGCCGCCGAAACCCTGGCCGAGGCGGGCGAGCGTTATGACGCGGTGCTGGCGCTCGAAGTGGTCGAGCATGTCCCCGACGCCGACGCGTTTTTCGCCGACGCCGCGCGGCTGGTGACGCCCGGCGGCGCGCTCATCGCCTCGACCTTCAACCGCAATCCGCGCTCGTACCTTCTCGGCGTGGTCGCGGCCGAGCGCGTATTACGTTGGGTCCCGCGCGGAACCCACGATTGGCGGCGGTTTCGGCGCCCCTCCGAATTGGCCGCGATCCTGCGGCGGCACGGCCTGCGGATCGAGGCGCTGGCGGGCCTGAGCTACGAGCCGGCGCGGGGCCGCTGGCGCCTGTCGCGCGATATCGGCGTCAATTATCTGCTGTTCGCGAACCGGCCTCGGCCTAATCCCTCGACAGCGACTCGATAGAACTTGCCGCAGGGACATTTCGCTCGTATGTAATTATTGGCACCCGTCGGACGACACGCCCCCGGCGGGGCGGCATGGGGCCAAAATAAGGGGGGGCGCGGACTCGTTTTAGGGTGCGTCGATGAGTTTCCAGGGGTCGGGCGATGGCCAGCGACTATCGGGCAAGGTCAAGTGGTTCAATCGTAGCAAGGGGTTCGGCTTCATCATTCCCAACGACGGCAGCGGCGACGTCTTTCTGCCGCTGGCGGTGTTGGAACGGGCGGGTTTCAACGAGGCGCCCGACGGCGCCAGCGTCGTGTTCGACTGCGTGCAGGGCGCGAAAGGCCGCGCCGTTGCCGCCATTCTCGAAC
>JAATGI010000414.1 GCA_015654725.1 Rhodospirillales bacterium | reverse complement strand
TTCTCGGTGACCGTCGATTCATAAGGCGGCGTAAAACCGCCGAGAATGCGCGAACAGGCGGTGGTGAGCACATCCTTGGTGCAAAACAAATCCTTGATCGCGAGCGGCAGGCCGTCGAGCGCCCTGCCCTCGCCGCGCGCGAGCCGCGCATCGCTTTCGGCGGCCATCGCCAGCGCGCGTTCCGGCGTCTCGGTGATGAAGGCATTGAGCGACCGCGCCACTTCCATCGCGCCGATATGCGCTTCGGCCAATTCGCGCGCCGAGAATTGCTTGCGCGCCAAGCCCGCGCGGGCATCGGCCAACGTCAGACCGGTGAGGTCGCTCACTCCACCACCTTCGGAACCAGGAAAAAGCCGCGCGCGGTCTGTGGCGCGTTCTTGAGGATGGCGTCGCGATCGCCGCCATCGGCGACCACATCCTCGCGCATCGGGAGCGTCATCGCCGCGACGCTCGCCATCGGCTCGATCCCGGCGATATCGACCTCGTTCAACTGCTCGATCCAAGTCAGGATTTGCGACAACTCCCGCGCCAGCGGCTCGAGCTCGCTTTCGGGAACTTTGATGCGCGCCAACGTGGCGATGCGCGCCACGATGGCCTTGTCCAAGGCCATGATATAAGTCTCTGAATTCGCGGTCAGATCACGCTAACATCCGCTATGCCACTCTGCAATCCTGGCGAGTTCCGCGCGACACTGTCGCCGGGCACGCGACTGATCGGTCTCGATGTCGGGACCAAGACGATTGGGATGGCGCTGTCCGACACGCGGCTGGTCATCGCCACGCCGCTCGCCACAATCCGCCGCGGCACGTTCAAGGCGGACATGGCGGCGCTTTCGGCGGCGATCGACGGGCATGGCGCCGGCGGGCTGGTGGTGGGGCTGCCGCTGCGGCTCGACGGCAAGGATGGGCCGCGCACCCAAAGCGTCCGGCAGTTCGGTAAGAACGTCCTCGCCGCGCGCGACCAGCCGCTGACCTTTTGGGACGAGCGCATGTCCACGCTCGCGGTCGAGCGCGGCATGATCGAAGCCGACCTGACCCGCAAGCGCCGCGCCGAGATCATCGACCGCGCCGCCGCGGCCTATATTCTCCAAGGGTTTCTGGATTGGATGAATCGAGAGCGTCGATGAAAAGAAAAAAATTGAACCACCAAGACGCCAAGGCACCAAGATGACAATCCTCTTGGTGTCTTTGTGTCTTGGTGGTTGATTGTTTTTATGGCCGGACCGCTTTCAGGAATCCGCGTTTTCGATCTGAGCCGCGTTCTGGCGGGGCCGAGCTGCACCCAATTGCTCGGCGATCTCGGCGCCGACATCATCAAGATCGAGCGGCCGGGCGAAGGCGACGACACGCGCCGCTGGGGCCCGCCGTACCTGAAGGACGCGGCCAGCCACGATATCGAGGCGACCTACTATCTCTCGGCCAATCGCGCCAAGCGCTCGCTGACGCTCGATTTCGCCAAGCCGGAGGGGCGCGACCTGGCGCTGCGGCTCATCGCGCATTGCGACGTTATCATCGAGAATTACAAGGTCGGCACGCTGGCGAAATACGGCCTCGGTTACGAGGTGATTCATGCCGAGTTCCCGCGCCTGGTCTATTGCTCCTTGACCGGCTTCGGCCAGACCGGGCCTTACGCGCCGCGCCCGGGCTATGATTTCCTGGCACAGGCCATGGGCGGCATCATGAGCCTTCAAGGCGAGCCCGAGGGCGAGCCGATGAAGGGCGCGGTCGCCTTCGCCGATCTGATGGCCGGCATGTATAGCGCGGTCGCGATCCTGGCCGCGCTCCGGCACCGTGACGCGACCGGACGCGGCCAACACATCGACATGGCGCTTCTCGACACGCAGATCGCCTGGCTCGGCAATCAGGGCCAAGCCTATCTCTCTACCGGCCAGGCGCCGCCGCGCCTCGGCAACGCCCATGCCAGCGTCGTGCCCTATCAGGTCTTCGCCAGCGCCGACGGACATATCGTGCTCGCCATCGGCAACGACGGCCAATTCAAGAAATTCTGCGCCTTCGCGCGCGCGCCGGAACTCGCGGGCGATCCGCGCTTCGCCACAAACGCCACGCGAGTCACCAACCGCGAAACCTTGATACCGATCCTGAAATCGCTGATCGCGAAGCAACCATCCGCGCATTGGATCGAGGGGCTGGAGCGCGAAGGCGTGCCGTGCAGCCCGATCAACACGCTCGATCAGGTCTTCGCCGATCCACAGGTCAAGGCGCGGGAGATGGTGGTGACGATGAAGCATGCGGGCCTGCCCGAGCCGATCGCGCTCATCGCCAACCCGATAAAATATTCCGGCACGCCGGTCGAATATCGCTTCGCGCCGCCGACCCTCGGCCAGCACACCGACGAGATTTTGCGCGAGTTGCTGAATATGTCGGGCGAAGAGATCGCGCGGCTACGCGAACGCGGCGTGGTGTGATGCCCCTCTACACGCTCGGTTATGAAGGATCGGCGATCGAGGATTTCGTCGCGGCGTTGAAGCGCGCCAAGATCGAGCTGGTGGTCGATGTTCGGGCGTTGCCGCTGTCGCGCAAGCCTAGTTTCTCCAAGAAAGCCCTTGCCAAGACGTTGGAAAAGGAAGGCATCGGTTACGCCCATCGCGTGGCGCTCGGCACGCCCAAACCGATCCGCGCCCGCTATAAGCGCGACGGCGATTTCGCCGCGCTGCGCGTCGCGTTCGAGAAATATCTCGCACATCAAGAGTTGGCGCTCGCCGAGCTGGTCGATCTGGTCAAGGGCAAGCGCGCCTGCCTGGTTTGTTTCGAGGCCGATCCGGCGCTGTGCCATCGCTCCATCGTCGCCGAGGAAGCGCGCAAGCGCGGCGCGGCGAAGGTGGTAAATTTACACGCGCGAGTGTAATTTTTGCCGAGGGAGAAAACAGAATGACTCAAACCGCGACCAAGCCCGCCCATGTGCCGGTACCGGAACCTGATCTCACGCCGCGAGAGATGATCGCGCGCGCCCGCGCGCTACGCCCGCTGGTGCGCGAGGAAGCCGCCGCCGCCGAGGATCGCGGCTATTATTCGGAGGCGCTGCACCGCGAATTCGTCAAGGCCGGTTTCTATCGCTGCCTGCAACCGCGGCGCTTCGGCGGCTACGAGTTCGACATCCGCACCTTCTTCCAGGTGATGGTCCAGATCGCGGCCGGCGATCCCGGCATCGGCTGGTGCCTCTGCCTCGCCTCCGGCCATGCGCTCCAGATCGGAAGCAATTTCGACGCGGCGGCGCAGGCCAAAATATTCGGACCGGACGGGCATTTCATCGCCCCTTATTCTCCGAGCGGCCCGTCGCCCGATGCCGAATGCGTCGCCGTTCCCGGCGGTTATCGCGTCAGCGGCAAATGGCGCTATTGCTCGGGCGTGCCCTATTCGACGCATTTCATGGGCCTCGCGCCGCTCAAAGGCTCCCATCCCGGCGGCCCGACGCGCAAGCTCGTCACCGTGGTGGTGCCGCGCGAGCAATTCGAAATGCTCGACGATTGGCACGACATGTTCGGCCTGCGCGGCAGCGGCTCCAACAGCGTCGTCATCAAGGACGCGCTCATCCCGGAGGATTTCGTCGACGAGACCATTTTCGGCGACGAGGGCGCCGGCACCACGGTGGGAATGAAGGTCCACGGCAACCCGATGTATAACGGCATCTTCATGGCGTTCGGGGCCGGCGAACTTGCCTGCTCGCAAGTCGGGGCCGCCTGGGGAGCGCTCGAGGAGTTCGAGAAGCATATCAAGACGACGCGGCCGCTGCTGTCCGCCAAGCCGATCTTCAAATACGAGCATCACGATTGGCAGCGCATCTTCGGCCTGGCGCTCGCCATGACCAACGCCGCGGAAGCCATCCTGCTGCGCACCGGCGAGCGTTATGTCGAATACGGCGAGGCACGCGCGGACGGCACCGGCCGATTCACCAATGCCGAGGCGATGCTGCTGATGGGCATGCAGCACCAAGCGTCGCGCATTGCCTGGGAAGCGGGCTACGATCTGTTCCGTGCCTCGAGCACGGCGAGCATCCGCGACGGCCAGCCGATGCAGCGCTTCTTCCGCGACTTCGCCAGCTTCCGCAACAACCCGGTGCATCAGCCGGATTTCGCCGCGACGCGCATCGCCCAGGCCCATTTCGGCCTGCCGATGCAAGACTTCGATTTGTAGCTTATTCCAGCGGGAAGCCGCCCTCGCGCCACGCCTTCATGCCGCCGTCAAGCGCCGCCGCGCGCATATAGCCAAGCTGACGCAGGGTCGCGGCGGCAAGGGTCGAGATTTTGCCGAACTCGCAAGCCACCACGATGCGCACGGTCGGGTCCGGCAAGTCGTCATTGACGCGCAATTCAAGCTGGCCGCGCGGCAAATGCCTGGCGCCAGGGATGTGGCCCGAATCATAGGCGCCCTTCTCGCGGACATCGAGCACCATGAAATCGTTGGCGCGCGCGGCGAGCCGCGCGTTGAGCTCGCTCATCGCCATGAACGGCACCGTGGCCCCGGCCTCGGCCAGCAATTGCGTCACCGTCTTGCCGCCGCTCATATTGGTGCGCAGCGCCTCGGTGATGTGATCCGGCGCCGTCAGATTCAGATGCCGCATCATGTCGGTGAATTCGCCGCGCTCGCGTTTTTGTAGGCGCGGGTTGTTCGCGAGCCCGGCCGCGATAGTGGTGTGCGAACGGCCCTTATAGTCGTGCGCGGGATAGACCATGAGCGCCGGATCGAGCTTCAACAGTTTGCCGAACAGGCTGTCGAACAGCTGGTCGGGGTCGCCGGTCGGAAGGTCGGAGCGGCCGGTGGCGCCGATCAGGAGCGTGTCGCCGGTGAAGACGCGGTCCTCCGCAACCAGACACATCGAATCCCGCGTATGGCCCGGCGTGTGGATGGCGTGGAGCCGGAGCTTGCCGACCGCCAGCATGTCGCCGTCATCGAGCCGCAGCCCGGCGAACGGCGCCGGGCTTTCGTAATGCATCACCACCGGGACGCGCAAGCTCTCGCCCAACTGTTTCGCCGCCGAAAAATGATCGGCATGGGTGTGCGTGTCGATGACGTAATGGAGACGCACGCCCGCCTGCGACGCCAGCGCGAGATAGTGATCGATCTGACGGATTTCCGGATCGATCAACGCGGCGACGCGGGTATCGGCGCAACCGACCAGATAGGACTGGCAGCCGCCGGTCGCGATTTGCTCGAAGATCATGTGGCCCCCGCTTGGGTCGATGCGCGATCATGGCGAAAGCGGAGGCGCAAGTCGAGAAGCCGGACCGATTTAACCGACCGGCGCGTCGGTCTCGTAGCGCGTCAGGCGGCGATAGGACATCGACAGAAACGAAACGGTGATCGCCACCCCGAGATAATTCGCGATGATGTTGAGCGCGAACAGAACGAAATCCAGGACCAGGCCGATGATCCACCCAGCGCCGCCCGAAGCGGCGGCCGGCGTCACGTACCGCTCCGCCACCGAACACAACGCGGCGAGCACGCCGAGCGGCAGGCTGCACAGCAAGAAGCCCCAGAACAGCCGCCAACCATTGTGCCGGCCGCGCCGCCAGGAGCGGCGAAGCACCCCGCGCGGCTCCTCGACCGCGATCGCTGGCAGGCCGAGCACAAACCGCGTCAGGAACGGCGTCAGGGTCACGAACAGGACAATAACGAGCACGGTGCGCGCCGCGATCGTCAAAACCCCGGACCCGATCGCGGCCCCGACCAGAAAGCCGACGCCAAATCCGATCAGGAACGCGACCACGAACGCGACCACCCCCAACAATCCGATCAACAGCGAGTAACCGAAGAACCGCCACTCTCTGCCGCGAAACCGCAACGTGCCCAGCAAGCCGAGCGCCTCGCCGAGCAACACGACACGATGCCATGCCACGGTGAAGGCGATATTGCTGGCGAAGACGTAGAGACCGAAAATCGCCAGCAAGACGATCGGACCGGCGCCGAGATGCGCGGACGCGCCGAAGGCCTGGCCCTGCTGGAAAATCGCGAAGCCCAAAACCGCGACCACGACAATAAAGAGCAACAGAATCGTCGCGATCCATGCCGCGCTCGCTCGCGCGAAACGCGGCAAATCACCAAAGACGAAGCGGTACGCGTCGCCGACCGTCTTCCAGAACGGAATCTTGATAGGCATCGTCCCCTCGCGCTTTCGATCCGTCGTCTTGTAACCTCGGGACGGACTTGCCGAGAATGATGGCGGAAGCGCCGGGCTGAGTCGATACGGCGCGCGAATGTCGGCTGTCGACCGGGCTAACGGCGGCCAAATTTATTCTTGACGTCACCCCTTCTCAGGAACAAACCGCACCGAATACGGGTCGCGACGCCCTGGCCGGCCCGAAGGAGCGACGGCGCGCCGAGAGATGTTACCCGACTGGCAATTGGTGATCCGGCTTTTGGTCGCCGCCGCGCTCGGCAGCGTGATCGGCGCCGAGCGCGAACGGCTGGTGTGGGCGGCCGGTTTGCGCACGCATATGCTGGTGAGCGTCGGCTCCTGCCTGGTGATGATCGTGTCGGCTTACGGCTTCACCGAGGTTATCGGCAAGGACGTGATCCTCGACCCCTCGCGGGTCGCGGCGCAGGTGGTGTCGGGAATCGGCTTTCTTGGCGCCGGCTCGATCCTGCTGCGCGGCGAGGTGGTGCGCGGCCTGACCACCGCGGCGAGCCTATGGACGGTGGCCGCGATCGGCCTCGCGGTCGGCGCCGGGCTTTATATCGAAGCGGTCGCCGCCACCGTCGTCATATTGATCATCCTCGCCGGCATCAAGCCGCTCGAGGAAAAGTATCAGCGGCGGCACAACAGCCACGAAATCCGCTTCAAGGCCGAGCACGGCCAGATGTCGGTGGACGCGCTCAACCGGACGCTCGGCTATCGCGCGCGGCGGATCACGCGCTATGTCTCGATACCGTCGGAGGATCCGGCCTTTGACGACATCGCCATCAGCGTGACGCGGCTCTCCGCCGCCGACATCGCCAACATCGTCAGCGAGCTGGAGATGCTGCCCGGCATCCGCGAGATCTCGCGCTCGCAGATGTAAGCGCGTGTCAGCCGAGCGGGAATTCGGTCTCGCAATAGCAGCAGCGCAACAGCCGCGGCGCCGGCTTCACCAGCCAGAATTTGGCCCGGAGCTGGTTCCTCTCGCTCGCCAGCCGGGTAATGCATCGCTCATTGGCGCAGACCGTCTCCCGCCCGCCCGAATAGATCGGATAGGGTTGAGCGGTCTCGCGCGGGGCCGCGAACGGCGCCAGCCCCAGCACCTTCGAGATGAGGGCCATGCGCACCGGCACGCCGTAAGCCGCCTGCTTGAAATAGACCGCGCGCGGATCGGCGTCGAGATCGGCGTCCAGCTCGTTCACGCGCGGCAAGGGATGCAGCACCTTGGTGTCGGCGAATTCCCTGTCCTTGAGGAATTTCCGGTTGATGACGGGATAACGGATGCGGGCGCCGGGCGACAGGCGCTCGCCCTGGAGCCGCGTGACGTAGCAGACATCGAAATTGACGGTCGGGGCGTCGTCGAGACTGTCCCACTCGCCTTCGATCTTGATCTTCCCCTTCGCGGTCTGCTGCTGGAGGCTGCTGCCCGGGGCGACATACACGACGTCGATATCGGCGACCGGCGGCCGGTGCGTTTGCGCGGCGTCGAACACCGCGTCGCGCGGCATCGGCACCACGCCATACTCCTCGCGCAGCCGCCGGCTGACGGACTCGGGCAGTTCCAGCCCCTTGGCCGGCATGGTGATGATGTTCGATTTGAAGCGCGCCAACGCGTACACCAGCGAATGGACGGTGCGGCCGTTCTTCAAATCGCCGACCAGCAGCACGTTCAAATCTTGCAGCGTCTTGTTCTCGCGCCGGAGCGTGTAGAGATCGCACAGGGTCTGCGTCGGATGCTCGTGGCGGCCGTCGCCGCCATTGATGACCGGCACCTCGACATGCTCGGCGAGCGCGCGGGCGGCGCCTTCCGCGGGATGACGCAGGACGATGACATCGGCGTAATTCTCCATCACCCGCCCGGTATCGAGGATGCTTTCGCCCTTGGCGGCGGAACTGGTCGCCGGATCGACGGCGCCCAGCACGGTGCCGCCCAATCGCGTCATCGCCGCCTCGAAGGAAAACCGGGTGCGTGTCGAGGGCTCGTAAAACAGGCTCGTCATCAAGAAGCGATTCGCTATCGCGAGCTTACCGCGAATCTGATACGGCTTGCTTCCGGCCATGTCCGCCAAATACCGGTCGGCGAAATCGAAGACCTCCTCGATCTCGCGATTGGAAAGATCGCCGATGGTGACGATGTCTTGTTTCATGCGCCGCGGACGACGCTTAACAGACTCAGGCTCGCGAGACAAATCTTCAATCCGTGGCGCGCGGCGCATTGACATCGTCCGGGAGAATTCTAAATCGATGGCCTCGCCGCGTGGCGATTGGACCACCTACTCAGAAGCGAGCTGACGAATTGAACGCGATTGCCTTGATCGGCGCCGCATCGGGATGGGGCGCCGG
>JAATGI010000285.1 GCA_015654725.1 Rhodospirillales bacterium | reverse complement strand
AGCGAGCGTGTTGACAAGCTTCAGATAGAGTTCAAAGGGCGAATAGCCCGGACACGGCTCGGTCAAACGGTCGACGGTGCCGCGCGGATCGTTGCGCACCGTGATCGATTCCTCGTTGCTGCCGCCGACGTTTTCGCTGAGTTTCGCCGAGGAAAAGAACAGCAACAGGACAATGCGGGAATCGAGCCCGCGATCGAGCCAGTATTTCGCGTATTTCGCGTCGATCGGCGACGCGATGCCGGTGATGAAATCCTTGGTATCGAGCGTGGTGATGTCGAAGCTCGGCGAGTCCTGAATCTGGATCGTGCCGCCCCCGGAATCGCGCACTGTCCCCTTATTGAAGGGTCCGAAGGGGAAGCTGGCGGTCAGCGACCCCTGCGTTTGGAAGGATTCGTGGATGTCCTCGATCGCGCCGAAATGCAGCGGCGCCCGATCGCGCGAGCGCAGGATGTTGATGACAATCAACTTGTCTGCGGTGTCCTCGACGACATTGTTATAGGCGATCGCGTCGGCGCGGATGAATTGGTCGAGGGCGCAGGCGGACAACAGCAACGGCACCGCCGCGGCAAGCGCGATTTTTCCCGCCCACGAAATCACTGTACGCATTGGCCCCCCGAAATGCGTTTGACAAAGTCTATCCGATGGCCGGCCAAAAAGAAAACGCCGATCGCGCGCCGGGAGCGATTATTTCCACTCGCGTTCCGGCGGGGCCTGGCCGAGCGCGTTCCAGGTCGCCTGTGCCACCGCGGTATCCATATATTCCTTCAAATGCGCGATCCGGCCGTTCCGGAATTCGAACAGGAAGTGGTACTGATTGTCGTAACGCACGCCCTTGATCATGTCGGCGCCGCCGGTGACCTCGACCGCGACCTTGTCGCCCTCGGCGACCGCGCCCGTCGGCTTCAAGGTCATCGGCCCCACCACCATGCCGCGGAATTCGCGCACCACCTTGGCGAAATCGCCGGCCGAGCTGGTGCGGCCCATCACCGTGACCTTGCCGTCGGGCGCGAACATGCCGAAGCAGGCGTCGAAATCGCCCCGTTCCAGCAGCCGCAAATATTCCAGCGCCAGCGCCTTGTTGTCGGATGCCGCCATGGCCTTGCCTCCGTTAGAGAAAGAGTTTCGGGTTGAGCGGTAGATCGTTCGCGCGGCAATGCTGGACGTAATTGTCGATCAAGAAGAAAGCGTCGTGCACCAGGATGAGATCGTCGTTGTCGTCGTAGAATTCGAGCGGGCCGGACAGCGTGAACAGGGTCTTCATGCCGTGCTCGGAATAAAGCGTGTGGATAACGCCGGGGCTTTCATGGATGAAGCTGCCCTCGGTCGCGACCCAGTCATATTCGAGATATTTCCAGCTCCCTTCGATGACGAAGCCGTCGACCGGGCCGCGATGGCGGTGGCGGCCGATCGTGCCGCCTTGTTGAACCCAGATGATGCTGGTCCAGGCATTGCGCCGCACATCGAAGGAGAGATGGCGGATGAGCACGCCGGGCAACAGCGTGACCCAGGGCGAATCCGCCTCGCCCGGCCCGATATGAACGTCGGTGCGGCCATATTCCCGATAGACATAGGCCAGGGATTCGCTGACGGGTCGATAGGCCGGACCTGAATCGGGCATGGTTTCCTCCGAAAATTTTTTCCGCGCCACCCGCCGCCCACCAACCTAGGTGGCGCGCGCCGGGTGATTTCTCTAGCATAAGCGCGGAAAACAACGGAGGAAAGCATGGCGGGACGGTTCGACGGCAAATCGATTCTGGTGACGGGCGCGGCCTCGGGCATCGGACGCGCGACCGCGCTCGCTTTCGCCGCCGAGGGTGGACGCGTCACGGTGGTCGATCGCAGCGATAGGGACGGCGAGGCCACGGCGAAGGCGATCCGTGACGCCGGCGGCCGCTCGATTTTCGTGCATGCCGATGTCAGCCGCGCCGCCGATTGCCGCGCCATGGTCGAGGCCGCGGTCAAGGCGCATGGCGGGCTCGACGCCGCCTTCAACAATGCCGGCATCGAGCGACACGGCTATCTCACCGCCGACATCGAGGAAGCGTCGTGGAACGAGGTCATCGCCGTCAATCTCAACGGCGTGTTTCTGTCGATGAAGCATGAGATTCCGGCGATGCTGAAAGGCGGCGGCGGCGCCATCGTCAACACCGCCTCGGTCGGCGGCGTGGTCGGCAATCCGGGCCTCGGCGCCTATTGCGCGGCAAAGCACGGCGTCATCGGCATCACCAAGGTGGCGGCGCTGGAATATGTCGCGCAAGGCATCCGCATCAACGCGCTGTGCCCCGGCGGCACAGCGACGCCGATGCTTAAAAACTGGTTCCAGGAGCCGGGCGTCGAGGAGCATGTCAAGGCGTTGCACCCGATCGGCCGCTGGGCCGACCCGTCGGAACAGGCCAAGGCGGTGCTGTTCCTGTGCTCGGACGATGCCTCTTACATGGCCGGCCACGCGCTCGTCGTCGATGGCGCGATGACGGCGCAATAGGGCGTCTAAGTTCCCGGCGTGATCCCGCTCGTCATCGGCAGGTTCAGCATTGTTCCCGCTTTGATGAGCCGTTTGTCGAGACTGTGAATAGTCTCGGCATTTTGGTTCGCCGCGATCGCCAAATGCAGCGCATCGCCGCCACGCAACCCTGTCGAAAAGTTCCCGAGATATTCCTTTGCCAGATCGAAGTCGGCCGCGCTCGGAAGGAAGACGGTAAAAGAGTTCGCCACCGTGACCTCGAAGCGTTTTTCGGCGCTCCGCGCCGCCGGGATATCGAGTTGTCCCAGGCGTATTTTCAGAGCGAGGAGCGAGGAAAATTCGACCCGCGTCCAATGACTGATCGATCGTTCCTCCCTCAGCAGCGATGCAAAATAGGTTTCGATTACCGAGCTGGTGCTCTCTCTCAGAAAGAGAGGCACCATGAAACTCGTATCGAAATACCGCACTAATATCCCTCGTCGCGAAGGCGGCGCAGCAACACTGTGCTTGAGACCTTCGAGCGCGGCATCATGGCGCGGAATTCGGCGAGGGCTTTCAGGTCCAGCGGCTTTTTCGGCTGATGGACGGCCGAGAGCTGCGCCACGGGTTTGCCGTGGCGGGTGATGACGATTTCCTCGCCCCGCTCGACCCGGTTCAGCAACGCGCTCAACCCTGCTTTCGCTTGCGCGAGATTGACCGTGACCATGCGTGCCTCACCATATGACTAGAATTCTAGTCATATCATGGGCCGCCGACCGCCGCAATCGTCGGCCCAGACCGGCTCGCGCAGGTCCGCTTCACGAAAAGATGCGGTGGCGCGGGCGCGATTCGCCCTTAGATTAGGGGCGATGCCCGATTCCGGTTCCGCCCCGAGGCCTGCCGCCGACGCGCCCGTGCCGGGCCGCGCGCTCATCACCTTTTCGGTGATGGCGGCGACCTTCATGCAAGCCCTCGACACCACCATCGCCAATGTCGCCCTGCCGCACATGCAGGGCAGCCTGTCCGCGACCCAGGACGAGATGAGTTGGGTGCTGACGTCCTACATCGTGGCGGCCGCGATCATGACGCCCTTGACCGGCTGGCTGGTCGAGCATTTCGGGCGCAAGCGCGTGATCTTGATTTCGATCGCCGGCTTCGTCGTGTCCTCGGCGATGTGCGGCACCGCGACCACGCTCGAGGAGATGGTGGTCTATCGCCTGCTGCAGGGGCTTTCGGGCGCGGCGCTGGTGCCGATCAGCCAAGCCGTCTTGCTCGATATCAATCCGCCGGCGCGCCACGGCCAGGCGATGGCGATGTGGGGTTTGGGCGTGACCTTGGCGCCGGTGCTGGGCCCGGTGCTGGGCGGCTGGCTCACCGACGATTATTCCTGGCGCTGGGTGTTCTACATCAACGTCCCGGTCGGGATTCTCGCCTTTCTCGGCATTGTCGCCTCGATGCGCGAAAGCGAGCGTCGGCGCCGCGGCTATTTCGATTTTTTCGGCTTCGGCGTGCTCAGCATCGGCATCGGCGCGTTGCAGATGATGCTCGACCGCGGCGAATTGAAGGATTGGTTCAGCTCGACCGAGATCGTGATCGAGGCCACGCTCGCCCTGCTCGGCTTCTATCTCTTCATCGTGCGCACCTTCACCGCCGAGCGGCCCTTCATCCGCGCCGCCTTGTTCCGCGACCGCAATTTCGTCACCGGCAATGTCTTCATCTTCATCGTCGGCATCATCCTGTTCGCGACGCTGGTGCTGATCCCGCCGATCTTCCAGGGGCTGCTCAATTATCCCGTCGAGACCACCGGCCTGATCATGGCGCCGCGCGGCATCGGCACCATGGTGTCGATGGTTCTGGTCGGGCGCCTGGTCTCCCGGGTCGATACGCGGATTCTGATCGGGGTCGGCTTCGCCCTCACCGCCTTCTCGCTGTGGCAGATGACGAATTTCGATTTGCAAATGGACAAATGGCCGGTGATCTGGTCGGGCGTGATCCAGGGGCTCGGCATCGGTTTCGCCTATGTCTCGCTGACCACCGCCACCTTCGCCACGCTCGATCCCCGGCTGCGCCCCGAGGGCACCGCCTTATTCAATCTGATGCGCAATATCGGCTCCAGCGTCGGCATTTCCGCGGTGCAGGCGCTGTTGACCGAAAACACGCAAGTCGTTCATTCCACCTTGGCCGTCAATGTCTCGCGGTTCAATCCGCTGCTGCATAATTTCAACCTGAACTCGGCCGCGTCGCTGACGCAACTGAACGGCATGGTGACCACCCAGGCCGCGATGGTCGCCTATATCGACGATTTCCGGTTGATGATGTTCGTCTCGCTGCTGGCGATTCCGCTGCTCTTGTTCATGCGGGTGCGGCACCACATCCCCGGCGAAAAGCCGGAAATCGTGGCGATCGATTAGGGCTTACGGGCCAACACCCGGACACCGCCGAGACTGCCGACGTTATAGAGACCGGCGATCACCGCGAAGAATTTTTCCTGGTCGGCATAGGCGCCTTCGCCCCGCTCGCGCGCGTAGGCGGCGCGGTTATCGCGAAACTCCGCCAGGCGGGTCTGGGCGAAGGGCGCCCAATCGCCGGTCAAATCGGTGGCGACGATCTCGGTGAAACCCGCGGCGCGAAAATCCTCGATGTAATCCTCGATGCTGGTGACCGAGACGCCGTACACGAATTCGCGCAGATCGCTCAAATCTTGCGGCGCGAACGGCGCGCGCATGCACAGATCCTCGACATAGGCGGCGCCGCCGGGCCGCAACAGGCGCGCGAAGCGGGCAAAGAGACGCGGCCGGTCCGGAATGTGCAAGATCGTCAGCCAGCTCACCACCGCGTCGAACGCCGCGTCGGGCAGCGGTTGGGTCAGCGCGTCGCCGCAACGCTGCGTGACGCGGTCGGCGAGGCCGGTGCGCCGGGTCAGATCGACGGCGATCTGGTGCAGTTCCGGTTGCAGTTCGAGCGCGGTGACATGGCAGCCGGTGGTGTGGGCGAGATAACGCGCCGGCCCGCCGAAGCCGGAACCGACATCGAGCACGCGGCTCGCCGGCCCGAGCTTCAGCGTCACCGCCGCCGCCTTGATGGCGTCGGTGCCGTGATAATTCATCTGGTCCAGGGTGAAGGCCTGTTCGGGCTTGATCGGATCGTCGGGGCCGATGCCGAGCGCCGCCAAGCCCTTGGCGATGCGATCGTTGTGGGTATAGAGCGGCACTGACTCGATCGCGGCGTCATTCATCGCGCATCTCCCATAGCCTGGACGCCGGAGCCTACCCGGCCGTGCCGAAAAATATCAATCGCCGCGCGCCTGGCGGGCCTCAGAACATGCCGTTGCGATGCGCCATTTGCGCCGGCATAGGCTGGATCACGTCCCAATGCTCGACAATGATGTCGCCTTCGAAGCGCAGGATATCGATAACGGCGTTGCCGCGATCCTCGGGGT
>JAATGI010000135.1 GCA_015654725.1 Rhodospirillales bacterium | reverse complement strand
GCGATCATCCGGTCGTAATCGCGCCCTTTCGCCCATCTGCACTGCGCGATAATTTGACCATAGGCGATAGCCGCCGACGCATCGAAGGGCAAAACCGGCAAGTGCTCCAGCAATAACTCCAGACGAACCCGCCGCAGCGATGTGTGTCTCGGATCTTTGTAAAGACCACGCTCCAATTCCGCGAGACTCAATGCCGAAAGCAGTACCGCGCCGTCATGTTCGGCCAGCCTGTCGAGAACGGCATCGGTGCCGTCACGCGCATGGATCGCGATATTGGTGTCGATGAGATAGGCCAACCGTCAATTCCGCCGCCGTTTGGGCATCTCGATCGGTTCACGGCGCTCGACCTTCGGCGGCCTGGGAAGCTGGCGCAACGCCGCCACCATGTCCTTCAAATTTCCGCGAACGGGAAAAATCGTGATGACGTCGCCAAGGCGGGTGATTTGCAGATCGATGGTCATATCGTCATAGGCCAGTTCGGCGGGAATTCGCACCGCCTGACTGTTGCCGGACTTGAAGACGCGCGTCGTTGACATGGTTGACCCTCGCACCAGGCAAGCTAGGCACCGGTTGGCTGGTCGTCAATCCCTGTATATACGACCGGACCCTACGCTCCCCTCACCCATACCGCCGTATCGTGAAAAACCGCGCCGCCGGCGGGGCGGCCGGGATCGGCGCTGGTCAGGACATTGATGCCGATGCCTTCCTCGAAGGCGCGGTTGGGCCAGATACCCTCGACGATCACGACCTTGCGCTGCTGCCCCTCGAAGGCGCGGGCATGGACGACAACGCTGCCTTGCCTGTTGCCGAGCCGGATCCGATCGCCTTCGCCCAAGCCCAGTTCCGCCAGATCGTCGGGATGGAGCCGCGCCGTCGGCCGGCCCTCGCGCGCCACGCTCGACGGCGTGTTGTTGAAGCTGGTGTTGAGGAACGAGCGCGACGGCGCCGCGACCAGGCGATAGGGCCGCTCCGCGCAGGCCTCGTCGGTGATCGCGACATGATCGGGAAATTCGGGCATGCCGTCGGCACGCGGGCCGAACGCGCGCCAATTCGGGCGGAAGTGGAATTTCTTGTCTTGCGTGGCAAAGCCGTCGAGGAAATGCGCGGTCTCGAACGGCAACGCCATGTCGAGCCAACGCCCGCCATTGAACGCGGCCGTGTCCGGCAGCTTCGACGCGGCGAGCGTCGCCTCGATGATCTCCCACTCGGTCATTTCGAAGCCGCGATGCCGCGCGCCCAGGCGCTTCGCCAATTCGCAGATCACATAGTGGTTAGGCCGCGCCTCGGCGTAAGGCTCGATTACCTTGCGCGCCAATTGCAAATGGGTGTGGCCGCTCGACGTGTAGATGTCGTCGTGTTCGAGAAAGGTGGTGGCCGGCAGCACGATGTCGGCCATGGCCGCGGTCTCGGTCATGAATTGCTCATGCACCGCGACGAAAAGATCGCCGCGCCGGAAGCCGGCATGAACCGTTGCTGAATCGGGCGCCACCACCATCGGGTTGGTGTTCTGGATCAGCATCGCCGTGACCGGCGGGCCGGCGCCCAAATCACGTTTATCGCCGGTCAAAACCGGTCCGATGCGCGACATGTCGAGCATGCGGACGCTCCGGTCGCGCACATCGAGCCCCTCGATCAGGGTCTTGTTGAGCCGGTAGAACTCGCTGCCGCCATTGCCGTAAAGCGCGCCGCCGCCGCGATATTGCCAAGCGCCCGTGACCGCCGGCAGGCACGACACGGCGAAGATTTGCGCGCTGCCGTTGCGCGAGCGCGAAAAGCCATAGCCGACACGGATGTAACTGCGCTTGGTTTCGCCATAGAGCCGGGCGAAGCCGACGATTTCGTCGGCGCTTAGGCCGGTGATACGCGCGGCCCATTCCGGATCGCGGCTTTCGAGATGGGCTTCAAGTTCGTCCGGCGCGTCGGTGTATTTTTCAAGATAGGCGCGGTCGGCGAAGCCTTCCTTGAACAGCACATGCATCACCGCGCAAGCGAGCGCGCCGTCGGTGCCGGGCCGCGGCGCCAGATGCCGGTCGGCGATCTCCGCGGTCGGCGTGCGATAGGGATCGATCACGACGAGTTTCGCGCCGCGCTCGCGCCGCGCCCGCGCGATATGGGTCATGACATTAACCTGGGTCGAGACCGGATTGCCGCCCCAGACCACGATCAAATCGCTTTCTGGAATCTCGCGCGGATCGGTGCCGCGCTTGGCGCCGGCGCCGGCCTCCCAGCCGGTGTCGGAGAGCCGCACGCAGATGGTGGAATCCTGGCCCGAATAACGCATCGCGTGGCGCAGCCGGTTGATGCCATCGCGCTGCACATGGCCCATCGTGCCGGCATAGAAATAAGGCCAGACGGTTTCGCTGCCGTAACGTTGCGCGGCACGGATAAAATTTTTCGCGATCGTGTCGAGCGCGTCGTCCCAGGCGATCGGCGTGAAGGCGGCGCGGCCGACGCCTTTGCCGTCGACACGGCGCAGCGGCTGGCTCAGCCGGTCGGGATGATGCTGGCGCTCGGCATAGCGCGCGACCTTGGCGCACACCACGCCCGCCGTGTAGCTGTTATCACGGGCGCCATGAATGCGGCCGATGGTGCGCGCGTCGATGCGCTCGACTTCGAGCGCGCAGGTGCTCGGGCAATCGTGCGGGCATACCGAGGG
>JAATGI010000073.1 GCA_015654725.1 Rhodospirillales bacterium | reverse complement strand
TGGCGTCCCCGGGGTGACTCGAACACCCGACCCACAGTTTAGGAAACTGTTGCTCTATCCAGCTGAGCTACGGGGACGTCTGGGCTTCGCGATACGCGCGGTAGCTTAGAGCATGATCTTTCCCGATGGAATCACCCCGCTTCGCGCGCCGGCGCCCAATGGCCGCCGCGATCGAGCCCCGCGTCCGGGCGCAAAAAAACCCGCGCGAACCGAGATTCGCGCGGGCCTTGGGGAGGTATTCCGATCGGTTGTCTTGCTATTATCGCTTCGCTGGAGCGTCCGATTAGAAGGAGATTTGGGTGCGTGCGGCGATTTCGTCAAAAGTGGCGCCCTTGGTGTTGCCGCTGGTCGATGAGGTCGGGATGTCGAGAATCACATGCTCGTAATCGAGCATGAAGCGCAGATTCAGGTTCGGATAATAGTTGATGCCGATCGCATAGGTGGTTTGCTTACCGCCATAAGCGGACGGCGCTCCGATCGTGTTTGTGCCGGCCGTTCCCAGCTTGATGTTTTTCGCGTTCGTCGTGGTCAGATCGTTCAGATCGACATAGCTGAAACGTCCCGCGATCTCCACCGCGCCCCAGCCGTCCGTACCCCAGGCCAAGACTTCGTCGGGGATGACGCCGGTATAAGCGCCGGCGGCGGGATTGTATTTGCGATTGCCGCCGAAGCTGTAGCTGGCCTCGGCATAGCCGCCATCGAAGTTAAGCGTCGGCAACCCGGCCAACTGGTCGATCGTGTAGTGATAATACTCGCCCTGAAAGAACGCGTTCTGGTATGCGGCCGCCAGTTCCGCGCCAAATACCATGCCGCCGGAAGCGGGAACGTTGCCGGTGTTGAGGAAGTAGCTCGGATCGATGCGCAGTTCCGGCCGGTCGAACAGCTGGATGGCCTCGAGGTTGTTGCCGACGCGCGGCTGGAACAGGTCGGCGAAATTGAAGCCGACATGCAGCGAATAATTGGGGTCTTGAAGGATTTGGTAACTAGCGCGCGTCAGGAACGAGAATTGCGGGCCGTTTTGGGATGCGGCCGTTCCGCTCGCGAGGCAAGGCGCTGTCAAAACTGCCGCGGCACTGATGCAAGAAGCGCCATCGGTGTGAAGCGCGCCCGATTGTGGGCCGGTCAGATAGGCGCCCACCCAGTAGCGGCTGTCATTGGAGCGGAAGCCGAACAGCGAGCGCGAATCGCCGCCGCCATATTCGGTCGCGATCACCTGCGAGGAGGAGCGCTCCATGAACATGATGTCGTTGGAACTGGTGGCTTCGTCCAAGGTCCAGGGCGCGTCCGCGATGCCGAGATCGATCGCCACCGGGAATTGCTGCCCGTGCTTGTAGAAGCCGTTATAGGTGATATAGGCGTTCTCGACTCCCGACAGCGCCGAGTTCGAGATGGCCGGGCTGGTGCTGCCATTGCCGTTGGCGAGGAAATTATTCGGGTTCAAGCTGTCCGACGTGCCGCCGAAATCGTAGATCAAATTGTAGCGCCAATCGCCCATGAACTGGCCGGTCACGCCGATCCGGGCGCGGCGCAGATTGACGCCGCCCGCGAGACTCCGGTCGGTCGTCGCGGACCCGGGTTTATAATTGAGGTAATCCCCCATATCGAGGTGCAGCCGGCCGGTCAACTCGACCGTGTTCTGGCCGTCGGCGCTGGAAAAGCCGAAATGGTGGTTGACGGTCTCGGTCACCTTAGGCGCGTTCGGCTGCCCCGCCGGCGTTGCCGGCGCCTGAGCCTGGGCCTGATTGACCTGGTTCTGCAGCAATTGCAGCTGTTGCTGCAATTGATGAATCTGCTCTTGAACCTGATCCATCTGGCTTTTGGCGTCGGTGCTGTCGTCGGCGAAGCTGGGCGCCGATCCCATCAGAAACAGCCCAGCGGCGACACCGATTGCGAGACGGCCTGCATGCGACATTTTCATTCGAACCCCCAATCGATTTAGGCCGGCTTTTCCCGCTGTATTCAACGGTGCGCTCGGCAGCCTACCCCATCCTTTAGGATGCCCAAGTTTCAGTTACGTGAGCAATCCATTACAACCATGTGACAGACCAACATCGCTTACCCACTGTGATATTTTTGCCGCGCCCGCGAAACGGGCGAGGTTCCGTCCGCCACAGAAGAAACCCTATTCACGCAGACTTTTATGTCAATAAAATAATTTTAACATGAAAATAATGTATTATAGAACTCGACCGTAAAGCTTGCCTGCTTTGAGCGGAAAACGAGTTAGCAGTATATTTATTGAAATATAGCGGCAGCGGCAACGCCAAAATTCGCCTTCGCCATGGCGAAGCGCGACGCTCGGTTATCGCGCCGCGCCGCGCTCGGCGAGCAAGCGCATCGAGCCCAGCGTCTCGACAGTCATGGCGAGCGCGGCCAATTCGGCCGCTTGGCCCGCGCCCAAAACCGGCTCGGCGAGGCGCCGGAATTTGTTGCGCAAACGGTCGCCCTGTTGGGCCAAATCCTCGACCGGTTTGCCCGAATCGAATTGCGCGGTGAGGCGCCGCCCGTCCTTGGTCGTGATTGCGATTTCGGCACGGCCGCGCGGCATGTCGGCAAGGTAGTCGATCGCTATCTTGTCGCGCCACCGCGCCAGCGCCGGATCGGCGACGCGATCGTCGCGGAAGGTTTCGAGCGCCGCCGTATCCAGCCCGGCGAAGACCGAGGCGATGCAGTGGCGCAGCGAGAATTTCGCCTCGAGCCCCGAGCGCGGCGCCTCGATGCCGCAGACATCCTTCGCGTCGGTCCGGATACGCAGCCGGAGACTTGCGATCCCGTCGGCCGCAACGCCCTGGCGATCGCGCAAATCGAGCGCGCATTCGATCGGCGCGTGGGTCAGAAAACAGGCGGCATGGAATTTGAAAATATTATAACGCAGATACCAGCCCTTTGGCGGCGGGGCGATCAAGCGCGCCGGATCGAAATCCGGGCTGTGCGTCGCGGCGAAGCCGAGCTCGGTTTCGAGCGCGCGGTCGTTGCTGGTGAAGCCGCGCGCCGCCAGCGCCGCCGCGATCAGCCCGTTCTGCGCCGCCTTGCCGGCCTGCAGCGGCTTCGACATGGTGCCGAACATCGAGCGGATGCCGGCCGCCTGCGCCGCCGCGATGCCGAACGCGGTCGCGGTCGCGGCGCCGTCGAGCCGCAACAGATTGGCGCAAGCCGCCGCCGCGCCGAAACTGCCGACGGTGCCGGTCGAATGGAAGCCGAGCCGATAATGCTTGTCGCCGACAAAGGCCGCCGTGGCGCCGATGGCCTCGAAGCCGGCGGCAAGCGCCGCGACGAAGTCGCGGCCCGAGGCGCCGCGCTCTTCCGCCAGCGCCAGCAGGCCGGGAACGACCGTCGCGCCGCAATGCACGGTGGCGAGGAAATGCGCGTCGTCGTAATCGAGCGCGTGGGAGGTGGCGCCGTTCACCAGCGCCGCCTGTTGCGTCCCGGTTTTGATCGCGGCGCCGATAATGGTGGCGGCCGGCCGGCCGCCCTGTTCCGCTGCTTCGTCGCGCAGCATCCGCGCCAAATCCTCGCGGCTGCCGGCCAGCGTCACCCCGAGCCAATCGAGCACGGTCTGCCGCGCCAGCTCGATCACATCGGGCGGCAAATCCTCATAGCGGATCGCGGCAACATGATCGGCGATCCGTTGCGTGACGGAAGCGGTTCCTCGCGTATCGCTGGAGTCGGGCATCGTTACGCCTCCACGCCTTCGGCCGCGGGAACGCGCGTGATCTTATGGGCCTGGAGCGCGGGCAGCACCTCGCGCCCGAAGCGGCGGATTTGCTCCAAGAACATGTCCTGCGGCATGGCGCCGCGATTCATGCTGACCAGCACCGTCTCGGCGCCGACCTGCTCCGCGGCGGCGATGATGCGGTCGCGCACCTCATCCGCTGTCCCCCAGGGCGCCTCCTCGGCGAAGCGCGCGACATCGTCCATGGTCATGTTGCGAAAATCCTCGCGCGACCGCGCCGCCACCCGCAGATTTTCCGGCCGGATATAATCCATCGAGGCGTCGCCGACATAGCCGGTGCGCTTCGCCACCTCGGTCTCGGTGATGTTGCCGTGACTGAATAGCGTGCGGTGGAAATAGAGGTGATACGGCCCGGCCTCCTTGACGGCCTGCGCCTTGCTGTCGGCGATATGGGCGCCGATGCCGATCGAGAGATGTCGCGGCGTGATCGCGAAGCCGTGGCGCGACAGCGCCTTGGCGTAGTAGCGCACGATGTCCTCGGCGAGGCCGCGCGCGCCGAGGCCCGGCGTGATCGGCGCGTTGTGCCTGGCCGCGAAATCGATCGATTCCTTGCTCGTGGTGATCGGAATCCAGATCGGCGGATGCGGCTGTTGCAGCGGGCGCGGCCAGATCGCCACGTCCTTATACGACCAGTATTTCCCCTGGTACGAAAACGCTTCCTCGGTCCAGGCCTTGAGGATGATCTCGTAGGCCTCGTCGAAACGGGCGCGCGATTCGCGCTGATCGACGCCATAGACGTTGTACTCGCGGGGAATGCCGCGGGCGAAGCCCGAGATCAGCCGCCCCCCGGACATGCAATCGAGCATGGCGAGTTCTTCCGCGAGCCGCAGCGGCTCGTGCAGCGGCAACAGATTGCCGTAAATCAGCAGCTTGATGTGTTTGGTGCGCTGGGCCGCGGCGGCGGCGAGGAGATTGGGCGAGTTCATCAACCCATAAGGCGAGGTGTGATGCTCGTTGAAGCCGATGCCGTCATAGCCGAGCCGGTCCAGCTCCGCCCAGGCGTCGAGATGCTCGGCATAAGTGCGCGCCGCGACCGCCGGCTTGAAATGCCGCTTCGTCAACGGAAACGGCAGCTCGGTGCCGACTTTCAGATGATCGAGATGCTCGCCATAAGGCAGCAGATCGAAGACAAAAACTTTCATCGCTGCACGTCCTTCCGCAAAAACAAAAGCCTTGAACCACAAAGACGCCAAGGCACCAAGTCTATACTACCCACCCCGACGAAAGCCGGGGGCTACTGGTCCACGTATCAACCGCGAACTCGGTGGATACCGGCCCATCCGCACGGTTCATGGATCGACTGGCGGGGCATTTCTTAACCGCCGGAGCCATCGGGCGACACGAAGTTGTGTGAGCGTTCCTTAATCACCTATGCTAAAAAAGTAGGCTCAATAAGAATCCGCTCCACGGGGGCGGCAAACCTAAAACAGGGGAAACGTCATGGATTTTCTATCACCCTATCGGCCGCAATTGCTGAGCATCCTGCGGATTGCGTCAGCGCTGTTTTTTCTTGAACACCCCTCGGCCAAATTTCTAGCTTTCCCGCATGTCGCCTACTTCGACAACCTGGACCCGCTGTCCTGGCCAATCGGTATCTCGGGCATCATCGAGACCGTTTTTGGGTTGCTGCTGCTGGTCGGCTTGTGGAGCCGCCTCGCCGCCTTCATTCTGTCGGGAGAGATGGCGGTCGCCTATTTCTATTTCCACATCTCACACGGTGGCATTCTGCCAATTCTGAATATGGGCGAGGGTGCTGTGATGTATTGCTTCGCGTTCCTTTATCTAGCCGCGGCCGGCCCCGGCCCGTGGAGCGTCGACGCCATGATGGGACGGAAAACGGTAACCGCTTAGCGTATTCCGGCCTAAGCGTCGCGGTCGAGCGCGCTCGGCGTTCCGTCGGGCGCGTCACCGCGGCGCATGGCTGAATTGTTCGAACGAAAACACGCGATGTGGAGGCCCGTGCTAGGAGTCGTCCCCTTCAAAAACCCGTGCGCCGTCGGCGCGGGAACCTTCAAGAAGGGAACGTCATGGATTTTCTGGCGCCGTACCGGCCGCAATTGTTGAGCGTGATGCGGATCGCGGTGGCTTTGGTGTTTTTGGAGTTCCCGTCGGCCAAATTCCTGGCCTTTCCGTATGACCCTCATTTGAGCGGCATGAGTCCCTTCGATTGGCCGGCCGGAGTCTCCGGCGTCATCGAAGGCGCGTTCGGGCTGTTGCTTCTGTTCGGCCTGTGGGGCCGCCTTGCCGCCTTCATCCTGTCGGGTGAGATGGCGTTTGCCTATTTCATCGCCCACGCGCCGCAGGGATTTTTCCCGCTCCTGAATAACGGATTAGCGGCCGTTGTGTTCTGTTTCATCTTTCTCTATCTCGCCGCCGCCGGGCCGGGACCGTGGAGCATTGACGCGGCGCGAAAAACGAGCACGATCTGATCTTTCGGCCCACGCTCAGCCGGGCTTGCGGAATTTCATGACGAAAATATCGACCGGCTGCTTGGGGTGGAAAATCGGCTCCGTGCGCGGATCGTCGGGATTGCGCAGGAAATCGCCTTCGGCGACGAATTGGAATCCCGCCGCCTCGATCTCGGCGCGTTCGGTGGCCTGATCGATGCGATGCAAGGTCTTGCCCACGCCGATGCCGGCGCCGGGTTTCGCCGAATAATCCGCGATGACGAACGTTCCGCCCGGCTTCAACGCGTCGAACAGCGCCTTGTCCATCTTGGCGCGATCGACCGGCATGTAGGTCGTGTCGTGATAAAAATAGAAGAAGGTGACGAGATCGAGATTGGCGACCCCGGGCGGCAACGGGTCGTCATAGGGGCGCGGATCGTTGACGATGTTCTTCGCCGCCGGCGTCTTGAGGCGCGGCTCGAGCATCGTCTTGACCCGGGCATACATGCCTTGCCCGTTTTGCGCATAGACCGTGCCGTCGGGCGCCACCGCGCGCGCCAGCAATTCCGTGCTGTAGCCCGCGCCGGCGCCCATATCCAAGACCTTCATGCCGGGCCGCGCGCCGGTGAATTCGAGCATTTTCACCGGCTCGCGCCGGTCGTCGTTTTTCTTGTCGGCGTCGCTGCGGTCGGGCGCCGCGACGATGGCGGCGTAATCGGGCGGCGGCGGCGCCATCGCGCATCCCGTCGCCAGCAGCGCCAGCGCCGGCACCAGCGCGAATAGCCCGCGCCGATAAATCGAGTTCACATTCTTCTCCCGGTCACGAACTCATGCCGCCATCGGCCATCAGGATCGAGCCGGTGGTGAAGCTGCTCTGATCCGACGCCAGGAACAAAGCGGCGCGCGCGATTTCCTCGGGCATTGCGTGGCGACGCAGCGGGATCGCGTTGTTGAGCAATTCGGTGCCGTCGATCCCGGCCATCGCGGTGATGCCCTTCTCGATATTGAGCTGGAATTGGTTGTCGATCGGGCCGGGATGGAGGGTGTTGACGCGGATGTTGCGGCGCGCGGCGTTCTTGGAGACGCTGCGCATCAGCCCGACTTGCGCGTGCTTGGCGGTGACGTAGGCGACGCTGCCGCCGCCATCGCCCTTGACGCCGACGATGCTCGAGGTGATGACGGAGCTGCCGCCGTCCCTTATCCGCGGCAGGGCGTATTTGCCCGCCAGGAACGGG
>JAATGI010000009.1 GCA_015654725.1 Rhodospirillales bacterium | reverse complement strand
GCCCGCACCGAAATATCGGCGCGCGCGGCCAGATAATTCGGCCCCTGGACCTTGGCGAAGTCGTCGAGATGCAGCGTGTAGCCCGCGATGGCGAGATCGTCGCCGGGACGAAGAACGGCGATGCGTTCCTGCTGCCAGGCCGAGGCGGCGATGCCGGTCACGGTGACGGCGAGACCGATATGGGCGAGCGTCATGCCGTGGGTGGCGCGCGGCAAATTCAGCGCGCGGCGCCAATTCAGCTTGGTGCGTTCGATCCATTCGCTCATGGCGGCGCAAAACACCCAGGCCGCCAGCATCAAGCCGCCGACCGCGAGGATCGGCCCGCCTTGCGTGACATAAAGCGCCACCGCGCCGGCCAGCACCGTCAATCCGAACGCGATCCAGAGCCGTTGCAACGCCCCGCCGAGATCGCCGCGCTTCCAGGCGAGGAACGGCCCGACCGCGACCGCGATCAAGAGCGGCACCATCAACGGCACGAAGGTGCGATCGAAAAACGGATAGCCCACCGACAGCTTCGGCCCGCCAACCGCGTCGAGAAACAAGGGATAGAGCGTGCCGAGAAACACGGTAGCGGCGCCGGTCGTAAGTAGAAGATTGTTGAGGACCAGCGCCCCTTCGCGGGAGATCGGCGTAAACAAACCGCCGCCCGACAAAGAGGGCGCGCGGATGGCATAAAGGAGAAGAGAACCACCGATGGCAACTGCTAGTAATAATAGAATAAATACGCCGCGCCGGGGATCGAGGGCGAAGGCGTGAACCGAGGTCAGAACCCCCGAACGGACCAGGAAGGTGCCCACCAACGACAGCGAAAAAGTCAATATTGCCAATAGAATCGTCCAAGTTTGCAGGGCGTCGCGCTTCTCGACCACGATGGCGGAATGAAGGAGCGCGGTGCCGACCAGCCAAGGCATGAAGGAGGCGTTCTCCACCGGGTCCCAGAACCACCAGCCGCCCCAACCGAGGGTGTAATAGGCCCACCAGCTTCCCATCGCGATGCCGATGGTCAAGGCGCACCAGGCCGCGAGCGTCCACGGCCTGACCCAGCGCGCCCAGGCGGCATCGACCTTGCCCTCGATCAGCGCCGCGACCGCGAAGGAAAACGCCACCGAGAATCCGACATAGCCGAGATAGAGCATGGGCGGATGAAAGGCGAGGCCGGGGTCTTGCAGAATCGGGTTGAGGCCGTTGCCGTCCAACGGCGCTGGGCTGAGGCGCGCGAAGGGGTCGGAGGTGAGCAGGATGAAGAGAAAAAATCCGGCGCCGATCATGGCCTGCACGCCGAGCACGCGCGCCTTCAAGCCCGGCGGCAGATTGTCGCCGAACCAGGCCACGGCGGCGCCGAACAGCGTCAGGATCAGCACCCACAGCATCATCGAGCCTTCATGGTTGCCCCAGACGCCCGAGATTTTGTAGAGCAGCGGCTTTAGCGAATTGCTGTTCTCGGCGACATTGAGGACCGAGAAATCCGAGGTGACATAAGCGTTGACCAGAGTGGCGAAGGCGAAGGCGATCAGCGCGAATTGGGCGATCGCGGTGGTATCGGCGAGCGCCATCGTCCCGGCATGGCGCCGCGACGCGCCGATCACCGGCACGACGGCCTGAATCAGGGCCAACGGCAGCGCCAGCATCAGCGCGAAATGGCCAAGCTCGATCATCATGATCGCGGCTCACCGAACCTCGACTTTTTCCGCATCCCATTCCGCAAATCAGGCATATTTCCTCACGGCGCCTTAGCCTCGGCGGCACCTTCTTGCCACCGCCCGGCCCGCTTCAACGCATCGACCACTTCGGGCGGCATATAGCGCTCATCGTGCTTGGCGAGCACGCTCGACGCGCGGATTCCGCCGTCCGCCGTGCGCATGCCTTCGACCACCACGCCTTGGCCCTCGCGAAACAGATCGGGCAGCGCGCCGATGTAGGTGACGGCGACTTGATTTGCGTTATCGGTCACGTCGAACCGCACCGTGTCGCCGTCGGTATCCTTATGCACGCTGCCCATCGCCACCAGGCCGCCGACGCGCAAGGGCCGCCCCGCCGGGACCTGTTTGGCGATGAGATCGCTCGGGCTATAGAAAAAAACCAGATTGTCGCTGAGCACGCTCAACACGATGGCGGCGGCCGCGCCCAGCAGCACCAACCCGGCGAGCACGAAAACCAAACGGCGGCGCTTGCGCGTCATCGCCGGCCGCCTTCGAGCCGGGTCAATTCGCGCTGTCGGCGGCGATACGGCGCGACGCTCTGAATCAGCAATCCGGTCATGATCGCGATCGCGACGGCGAAGGCCGGCCAGACAAACGCGGCATAGCCGCCCATGCGGAAAAATTCCTCGATCCGGTCCATCGCCACGCCAAGCTCAGCCCGCGAGCAGCAAGGCGCGGATCTTGGCGGCGATCAACCGGCTGCGCATCCGGATCAGCAGCAGTGTCACGAAGAACAAGGTGAAGCCCAGCGCCATGATCCCGAGCGGCCACAGCATCGGCGTGGCGATGGTCGGGCCGCCGAGGCGGAAGATGCTTTCGGGTTGATGCAGCGTGCTCCACCAATCGACCGAGAATTTGATGATCGGCAGATTGACCACGCCGACCAGTGCCAAAATCGCGCCGGCGCGGGCGCCGCGCGCGGGATCGTCGAACGCGTTCACCAGCGCGATATAGCCGAGATAAAGAAAGAACAGGAT
>JAATGI010000208.1 GCA_015654725.1 Rhodospirillales bacterium | reverse complement strand
CACCGGCGATGTCGAGGTCCAGCCCGACGGCCGGCTCCAGGTCGAATTCCGCCTCTGGGACGTGTTCGCCGAACAGCAATTGACCGGCCTGCGCTACACCGCGACGCGCGAGAATTGGCGGCGCATCGCCCACATCGTCGGCGACGCGATCTATAAGCGCGTCACCGGCGAGGACGGCTATTTCGACACCCGCATCGTCTATATTTCGGAAAGCGGGCCGGCCGAGCGCCGCATCAAGCGGCTCGCCATCATGGATCAAGACGGCGCCAACAACCGCTTTCTCACCGACGGGCGCGCGTTGGTGCTGACGCCGCGCTTCTCGCCGAGCTCGCAGGAGATCACCTATCTCTCCTACGCGCGCGGCACGCCCCGGGTCTATGTCTTCAACATCGACACCGGCCAGCAGGAAGTGCTGGGCGAATTCCCCGGCATGACCTTCGCCCCGCGATTCTCGCCCGACGGCAACAAAGTGATCATGAGCCTCGCCGTCAATGGCGCCAGCAACATCTATACGCTCGATCTGCGCACCCGCCAGGCGGTGCGGCTCACCGAAACGCCGGCGATCGACACCTCGCCCAGCTATTCGCCCGACGGCGCCAAAGTGGTGTTCAATTCCGATCGCGGCGGCTCGCAGCAGATTTACGTCATGAACGCCGACGGCACCGACATCCACCGAATCAGCTTCGGCGGCGGCAAATATGGCACGCCGGTGTGGTCGCCGCGCGGCGACCTCATCGCCTTCACCAAGATCGAGGGCGGACAGTTCTTTATCGGCATCATGCACCCGGACGGCGGCGGCGAGCGGCTGCTGACGCAAGCATTCCTGGTGGAAGGTCCGACCTGGGCCCCGAATGGCCGCGTTCTGATGTATTTCAAGCAGACCACGCCCCAGGATTCCCACGGCCATGGCGGCGAGCCGCATCTGTGGTCGATCGACCTTACCGGCTACAACGAACGCCAAATTGTCACACCGCAAGATGCGTCGGACCCGGCCTGGTCCCCCTTGATTCCATGATTTCTAGAACATATAGTCGCGCACGTCCTCGTCCGAACGCCGGCCCAAAATGCAAAACACCCGGAACGCGCGGGCTTGGTGTCCGTTTTTCTATTATCCGTGCTTCCCACCCGCAGTTTCATTGAGGAGTTACGAAGATGAATTTTCGCCCCATGAGTCTGCTCGCCGCCGCGTTGTTCCTGGCCGCTTGCGCTCAACAGCCGCAATCGCCGGGCGGCGCAGGCAGCACCGGTGGAACGCCGCCGTCCTCGACCACGTCGCAGGGCACCATGGTAACGCCGGGCTCGAAGGAGGACTTTCAGCAAAATGTCGGCGACCGGGTGTTTTTCGCGTTCGACCGCAGCGACATCACCCCCGAGGGTCAGGCCACCTTGCAGCGCCAGGCCGACTGGCTGAAGAAATACGGCAACGTCACCGTGACGGTCGAAGGCCATTGCGACGATCGCGGCACGCGCGAATACAATCTCGCGCTTGGCGAGCGCCGCGCCGCCGCCGCCAAGAAGGTGCTGATCGCGCTGGGCGTGCCCGCCAACCGCGTCTCGACCATCAGCTACGGCAAGGAACGGCCGATCGTGCTCGGCGACAACGAACAAGCCTGGGCCCAGAACCGGGTCGGGCTGACCGTCGTCAACTGACGCGTCGGGTTTGAATCGGGCGCCGGCTTGACCGAGGGGTCGGGCCGGCGCCTTCGTTTCGCCTCATTACTCACTACTATAGTGTAGGCTTCGGTCATACCGGCGGCGCTCGCTTGGCACCGAGTTGTGTGAGGACGGCCCGCATGACACATAAGCTGCTTTCCCTGATCGCCGCGGTCGGATGGGCCGCGTTGGCTTCGGGTGTCGCGCACGCCCAGGACAACGACCAGTATCCGCCGACGCCGCCTTACAGCGACAGCCTCTCGCTGGTCGATCGCATCAACCGCCTCGAACACGATCTCAGCCTGTTGCAACGCCAGGTCTATCGCGGTGGCGCGCCCGCCGCCCGTCCGGGCACGGCCGGGCCGGCGGACCAGCCGGCGACCGCGACCATGGAGGTGAGGTTCGAGCAACTCGACGAGCAGTTGCGCGACCTCAACGGGCGGATCGAAGAGGTCACGCACGGAATCGATCTGGTCAAAGGCCGGCTCGACAAGCTCGCGGGCGATGTCGATCAGCGGCTCAAGGCGCTGGAACAGGCGAATGCCGGCCAAGCCAATCCGCCGAACGTCGCCGCCCAACCGAACAATCCGGCGGTACCGGCGCCGCCGGCCGCCGCCGCGGCGCCGTCCCCGGACGGCGACGAAGAGGCCGTGGCACCGCCCGACCGGCAACGGCCGATCGTGCTGATTCCGCCGGGGCAGCAGAGACCCGGCCTCAACGCCACCCCCTCCAGCGGGCCGCCCGGCCCGCCCGCGAGCGACCAGATGGCCATGGCCGCGCCGCCCGATGCGCCGGGTACCGGGACATTGCAGGCCGGCACGTCGCAACAGCAATATGACCTGGCCTTCGGCTTGTTGCGCGAGGCCAATTATTCGGCCGCCGAACTGGCGTTGCGGGATTTCGTCCGCCGCTATCCCGGCAATCCGCTGGCGGGCAACGCGCAATACTGGTTGGCCGAGACCTTTTACGTGCGCGGCCGCTACGACGCGGCGGCGGCGGCCTTCGCCGAGGGCTATGAGAAATACCCCAAAGGGCCGAAGGCGGCGGAAACGCTGTTGAAGCTCGGCTCGTCGCTGGTGAAGCTCGGGCGCAAGGCGGATGCCTGCCAGGCCTTCGCCCGGCTCGACCGCGACTTCCCGATCGCCCAGGCGAACGTCAAGGAGCGGGAAGCCGAGGAACGGCATACCGCCAGTTGCGCCTGACGCGTCGTTGGAACCCATCCGCGCCGCCGAGTTCGCCCTCTTGATGAACGCACTCGGGCCGTTTGAACGCCGGCCGCGTTTAGCGGTCGCGGTTTCGGGCGGACCTGACAGCATGGCCCTGCTGCTGCTGTGCCAGGATTGGGCGAAGCGGCGGCGCGGCAGCGTCACCGCTCTCACCGTCGATCACGGCTTGAGGCGCGAAGCGGCGGCGGAGGCGAAGCGGGTGGCCGGCTGGGCGCGCCGGCGCGGCATCGCCCATGTCACGCTGAAACGCGAAGGGCCGAAGCCACGTGGCGATATCCAGGCCCAGGCGCGCGCCGCGCGCTATCGCTTGCTGGAAGACTGGTGCGCGGACCATGCCGTGT